>JAEENF010000178.1 GCA_016283605.1 Prevotella sp. | reverse complement strand
CAGCTGATCCAACTGTTCCTGAGTGACCTCGGGGTCAGGATCCGGATCCGGCTGCGGATCAGGCTCTGTACCTTCAGGCTCGCCCACATAGAGTTTCAGCTTCTTATCCGCAGAGACCACAGCAGTCAGATATAACTTGTCACTGCCGATATTCTCATTATATTCTCCCTCACCGAGTTTTCGGCTCACTGGCACAAGTTTATATTTTCCAGGTGACCATGCAGGCAAGTATAGATTGATCTGGTTGATATAATACATTGGAGGTAATGTGTTTCGAAGGTCACCCGCATTCAAAAGGAATCCCTGATACTCATTATCTTTATATAACTTGAAGTTCAAATCGAATTCATAAGTGTTAGAAAGGAAGTTCACAAACTCACAATTAAATATCACAGCATAGTAGCCACCAGATAAAACATATTCATCATTAATCAAAGTGATGGCAGTGGTAGTCAGCACGACCTGTTCGTCTGTGACCTGATAAGTCTCCACATCATCCTTTGAAATACCGATGATGGCTGTCTGACCAGAATTATAACCACCTGCGCCTCCTCCGGCACCCAGATCAGCGGGATCCATCGCATCCAACAGATAATAGCCATCCTGATCAACGGACTGACCCCATCCCCAGTTGACGGCATAATAGCCATTACCATCGTAGCCATGTACGACAAAAGCATGTCCTACATTACCATCTAACTCAGCAACATAGCTTTGTCCTGTATATAGAACAGGACGGTTGGCCTCAAGTTCGGTATAAATAAGGCTTTCCCAGTTTTCATTAGAATAAGTCTGACGCTCAACATATTTCACGCCAGCACCATAATGGAAGTAATTCTTCAGGGCGTTTTCTGGTTCATTATTATAAATAGATGTATTATCGATACCAAAATCAGCCTTACAACCGTAGGAGCAATATTGCAGTAATACAGCAACAGCATCACCCGCAGGCGTTCCTGATGCAGGATTATCAGTCATCGCTGCCCAGTTAAAGGTCGTTGCCGGAAGACCTGGATAAGAGACACTCTTCCCTTTAACCGTATAACCTGGAATCTCCGTCGTTGCTGCCTGTGGCCATTTATGGTAATACATAATCTGCGCCAAAGCCGTTGCAATGCAACCAGTGACACAATGCTGACCATCGACGACAGGACATAAGTCATTAAACGGCGAAAACTGATCCCACTTCGAGGTAATCATCGGACTAATCGCAGGACGTGGTTCTTTCTTCACAGCCCACGGTGCACGCGTCATCGTCATCAGCGGAGCATCAGACCTTACCGACACCGGTGCCGTCGGCTCTGCAGATGCCTTTTTCCGCAGATAGCGGATCTGATCGGCATAGCCCTCCAGCCACGCTGCAACGTTCGAGGGCAGACGGTCCATATCGAAGCTGCCCTTATCGGAATAGCCCAACACAGCAGGTGTACGATCGTCGCCGCTGACGATGACGAAGCCCTCATTCGTTCCGATATTGAACACGTAGTAGCACCCATCCTGAGAACTGCCTTTCAGCAGCGCTCTGGCTCTGGCCTGATGCGGCTCCGCCTGACTGAGGGCACCATACATCCCTTGCTTGGTGATAAACTGACGGGCAAGCTGCTCCGCCTGTTGTCTCGTGATACTCTCAGCGCCTGCGACAACCGAAAGAACCAGCATCATAGTCAATACGATATACTTTTTCATATCCAAATGGTTTTAAGTTCTGAGGGCAAAGATATGAAAAAAACACGAAATGACAAAGGAATCACTTGTTTTTTTACGTAAAACGGCAATATTCAGACGAATCGTGCGTTATATTATCTGATGATACACCATATCACGAAAACACTTGTCCTGTTGACCATGCTTCTGACGAGTATGGTTGTCTATGCTGATGACTTCACGCTGAAAGGCAAAGTCGTCGACAATGAGGAGAACGCGTTGGAGTTGGTCACAGTGAGTTGTCCGAAGCAAGGACGCATCACGATGACCAACCTGAAAGGCGAGTTCACGATCGACCTCCAGTCCGCTGATTCCGTAGAGGTACGGTTCTCGATGGTGGGCTATGCCTCACGTAAGCGCGTCTTCCGCAATCCCAAGGGTAAGATGACCGTACAGATTGTGCTCCAGCCGATGGAAGCCCTACAGGAGGTGACCGTCACTGAGCGTCGTCGTCAGACGTCCACCACTGAACAGCTGGATATCGAGGATGCCAAACGCGGTCCTTCGACGACCGGCAATGCGGTAGAGGAACTCATCCAGCAGCAGGCAGGTGTATCCACCCACAACGAGATGTCGTCGCAATACAATGTCAGAGGCGGTTCCTTCGACGAGAACTCCGTATATATCAACAATGTGGAGGTCTACCGTCCTCTGCTCATCAGCAGCGGACAACAGGAAGGACTGTCGATCATCAACGCCGATATGGTGGAGAAGATCGGTTTTTCTTCAGGCGGATTCGAAGCGAAATATGGTGACAAGATGTCGTCGGCGCTCGATATCACTTACAGACGTCCGAAAAAGACAGAAGCCTCACTGACGGCCTCGCTATTGGGCGGTAGTGCGTATCTGGGTGTGGGCAATAAGAAGTTCTCCATGAGTCACGGTCTGCGATACAAGACCAACCGCTACTTGTTAGGCTCGTTAGAAACCACTGGAGAATATAGACCAAATTTCCTTGATTATCAAACATATATCAGTTATACACCAAACCAAAGATGGACCATTGACTTCATCGGTAATATCTCTGAGAATCATTTCAATTTCAAGCCCAAGGACCGTGAGACTTCCTTCGGTACGATGGAAGATGTAAAGTCGTTTAAGGTCTACTTCGACGGTCAGGAAAAAGATGTCTTCCGTACCCTCTTTGGTACCGCCAGTATCACCCGTTCCTTCAGCGACTCCACAAAAATAAAATTCCTGACATCCGCCTTCCATACAAAAGAGAAGGAAGCCTACGACATACAAGGACAATACTGGCTCGACGACACTAATTCGAGTGAGACGCTCGGTGTGGGAACCTATATGGAACACGCCCGTAATTACCTCACCGCTGATGTCGTCAGCTTCAAGCTTATCGGCAGTCACAAAAGCCGTCATCACGATCTCGAGGCCGGCATTACCTATAAGACGGAACGCATCAAGGAACAGTCGCGCGAATACGAGATGCGCGACTCCAGCGGCTACTCCATCCCCCATAGCGCCGACCGCCTCGACCTCATCTATACCCTCTCGGCGAAGAACGATATCAAGAGTCACCGCATCGAGGCCTACGTGCAAGACACCTATAAGTTCTCGCAGGGCGAGAATTACTTCACCCTGAACTATGGCGTCAGACTCTCCAACTGGTCGTTCAACAAGGAGACCATCGTCTCGCCAAGGGCTTCTATCGCGCTGGTGCCTGCCTTCAACCACGACTACACCTTCCGTCTGGCCACAGGACTCTACTATCAGGCGCCTTTCTACAAAGAGATGCGCGACACCGTCACCCAGAATGGCATGACCACCGCCATCCTCAACGAGAAAATCAAGAGTCAGCGCAGCCTGCAGTTCATAGCGGCGATGGACTATCGGTTCAAAATGCTCGACCGTCCTTTCCGTTTTACGGCCGAAGTCTATTACAAAGCACTGTCCAACCTTATTCCTTATAATGTACAGAACGTCAAGGTGACCTATTATGGCGAGAACCTCGCCAGCGGTTACACGGCCGGACTCGACCTGAAACTCTTCGGTGAGTTCGTGCCTGGCACCGACTCGTGGCTCACTTTCTCGCTGATGAAGGCACAGATGAAGATGGCAGGCGTGTCGTTCCCCCAACCCAACGACCAGCGCTACGCCATCAACCTGCACTTCACCGACTACTTCCCAGGTACCGACCGTTGGAAGATGACCCTGCGTCTGGCCTTTGCCGACGGTCTGCCCTTCGGAGCCCCCCACCGTGGTATCGAGCACCAGAACTTCCGAGCACCTGCCTACAAGCGCGCCGATATCGGTATGAGCTGGCTGGCCGTCAAGCAGGAAAAGGGTCTCCGTCGCCTATGGCTGGGAATCGACTGTCTGAATCTCTTCGGCATCTCCAACGTGAACAGTTACTACTGGGTTACCGATGTCACCAATCGTCAATGGGCGGTGCCAAACTTCCTAACAGGAAGACAAATCAACGGAAAAATCACGGTAGAGTTATAAGAAATGCTAAATAATTAGCCGTTTCTTGGGTTAGTGCAAAGAAAATGACTATCTTTGCACACCATTTTTAACAGACTAATTCGTAACGATATGAAGATTTCCCACATTGAGCATCTGGGCATCGCAGTTCAGAGCATCGAAGAGAGCCTGCCGTACTTCACTGAGGTACTGGGCTTGGAGTGTTATGCAACAGAAGTAGTAGAGGACCAGAAGGTGAAGACCGCCTTCCTGAAGTGTGGCGAGGTGAAGCTTGAGCTCCTGGAGCCCACATCACCCGAAAGCACCATCCAGAAGTGGCTCGACAAGGGCAACAAGGGTGTTCACCACGTCGCTTTCTGCGTAGAGGACGGTGTGGCCAAGGGTCTGGCTGAGGTCAGCGAGAAGGGTGTGCGCCTCATCGACGAGAAGCCTCGTAAGGGTGCCGAGGGCCTGAACATCGCCTTCCTGCATCCGAAGTCCACCTGCGGTATCCTCACAGAGCTCTGCGAGCATCCGGAGTAAGTAATAGTGAATAGTGAATAACGAATAGTGAATAGTATATAAAAAATGACAAAGCAATTAGACAAAATCAAACAGCTCATCGAGAAGCGTGAAGTAGCACGCCTCGGTGGTGGTGAAAAAGCCATTCAGAAACAGCACGAACGTGGTAAATATACAGCCCGTGAGCGCGTTGAGATGTTGCTCGACGAAGGCTCGTTCGAGGAGTACGACATGTTCAAGGAGCACCGTTGCCACAACTTCGGCATGGAGAAGAAGCAGTTCCTTGGCGACGGTGTGGTTGCCGGTAGCGGTACTATCGACGGTCGACTGGTATTCATCTTCGCACAGGACTTCACCGTTCATGCAGGTTCACTCTCTGAGACCATGAGTCAGAAGATCTGTAAGGTGATGGATATGGCCATGAAGATGGGAGCCCCCGTGATTGGTATCAACGACTCGGGTGGTGCCCGTATCCAGGAGGGTATCAACGCTCTGGCAGGTTACGCAGAGATCTTCGAGCGTAACATTCTGGCTTCAGGTGTGATTCCACAGATCTCCGGTATCTTCGGTCCTTGTGCCGGTGGTGCTGTTTACAGCCCCGCACTCACCGACTTCACCCTGATGATGGAAGGCACATCCTATATGTTCCTCACAGGTCCGAAGGTGGTAAAGACCGTTACTGGCGAGGATATCGACCAGGAGCACCTCGGTGGTGCCAGCGTTCATGCCACCAAGTCAGGTGTTACCCACTTCACCGCCAAGACAGAGGAAGAGGGTATCCAGATGCTGAAGATGCTGCTCTCTTATATTCCTTCCAACAATATGGAGACCGCACCTCGCAAGAAGTGCGACGACCCCATCAACCGTATGGAGGATTCATTGAACGAGATCATCCCCGAGAACCCCAACGAGGCCTACGACATGTATAAGGTCATCGCTGCCATCACCGATAATGGTGAGTTCTTCGAGGTACAGCCTAAGTTCGCCAAGAACATCATCGTCGGCTTTGCCCGCTTCAACGGCCAGAGCGTAGGTATCGTAGCTAACCAGCCTTCATGCTACGCTGGTGTGCTCGACGTGAACGCCTCTCGTAAGGGTGCCCGTTTCGTCCGCTTCTGCGACGCCTTCAATATTCCTATCGTATCACTCGTCGACGTACCCGGATTCCTGCCAGGTACAGGCCAGGAGTACAATGCTGTCATCCTGCACGGTGCCCAGCTGCTCTATGCTTACGGCGAGGCTACCGTTCCCAAGATCACCGTCACCCTGCGTAAGTCGTATGGTGGTTCACACATCGTGATGGGCTCTAAGCAGCTCCACACCGACCTGAACTACGCATGGCCCTCTGCTGAGATCGCCGTGATGGGTGCTTCTGGTGCCGCTGCCGTGCTGTATGCCAAGGAGGCAAAGGCCAAGAAGGAAGCTGGTGAGGATGTGAAGGCCTTCATCGCAGAGAAGGAGGACGAGTACAACGAGCTCTTCGCTAATCCTTATCAGGCAGCGAAGTACGGTTACATCGATGATGTGATCGAGCCTCGCAACACCCGTTTCCGCATCTGCCGCGGTCTGGCTCAGCTCGCTACCAAGCGTGATGCCCTGCCCGCCAAGAAACATGGTAACATCCCGATGTAATTGAAAATTTCAAATTGACAATTATGAACAATGAGATTTATGCAGCCATTGCTCTTGCTTTGCACGAGCATTTAGGCAATAACGTTCACGACCACGAGCCGGGCATTATCACCATTAATGCCTATCCCACACAGTGGAACGGCTATGCGCAGACATTTACCCCACATCCCTAAAAGCATACGAACATGAAAGAATATAAGTATACAATCAACGGCAATAAGTACGAGGTAGTCATCAGCGACATCACTGAGAACATCGCCACATTGACCGTGAACGGTGAGGAATATACCGTAGAGATGGAGAAGCAGGCCGAGCCCGAGAAGCCCAAGCCCGTAATCCGCAAGGCCGCTGAGGGTAGCGAGACTGCCGAGGGTGGTTCTACAGCATCTGCAGGTGCTGCCTCAGGTGCTGCCGTAAAGGCTCCGCTGCCAGGTGTCATCACTGACATCTGTGTCACCGAAGGTCAGGAAGTCCAGGCTGGCGACACCGTCGTCGTGCTCGAAGCCATGAAGATGGCCAACGCCCTTCAGGCAGAGAAGTCTGGTAAGATCAGCGCCATTGTCGTGAAAATCGGACAAAGCGTTATGGAAGACGAGGCACTCGTCTATATCGAGTAGTCTACCAACAGTTATCCCGCACGGGGATCATTGTTAATTATAGGGATTTTCCTTCAACAAATAGGGAAAATCCCTTTTTTTATTCACTCCTTTGATGTATTTTTGCATTCAGATATGGATAAGAAAACGATAATCATACTCAGCTGTTGGATTTGTGCTACGATATCAATGGCACAAAGCAGACCTATGAGGATGATTTTCATGCCGCCTGATAAAAACAACGAGAAGGTCATCAAACGATATAACCGCTACCATTTTCGTCCAAACTCATTATATGAGATGACTGGTCCATTTGGATCCAACTCGTTTACCGCCATCTTTGGCGTCAATAGCAATTCCATCATGTCCAACGACGACGTCGAGGTCAACGTCCTGAAGAAATGGGTAGACAATCCCATTTACAATGATAAGGAAGAGCGTTACTATTTCATAGAAATCAAGAATAAGACCAACCAGACGATATATATTGACAAAGGCTATAGTTTCAGGATCTACAACAACAGTTTCAAGATGCCTTACTACGATGTCAGTCTTCAGTCCGACAGTTGCTCTGGTAAGCGGTATATCACTATTCCGCCTCATGCCAAAAGACATCTGACGGATTATCTATGGGAAAAGAGGAATTCCAATTACGCTGAAATCACCGAATATCCGGAAGATTTCGAGTGGAGTCCACTGGCTGCCAGAGTCCATAAGGGATTCCTGCGATACGAAGAAGCCCGAAGATTTACAGAAGCCAACTCTCCCTATCACAGGTCATTCCTTATCACCTATTCAAAAGACGAAGATTTCTCAACATATTCCATGCTGATGATCAATTTCTACTTGCGCGAACTCATCGGCATATATTACCCAGAGCTCTACAAGGACGACTTCAGCGACCGCCGTCTATACGGCGCTGATGAATACACCATCACCAATTGTGTAACGTTGTATTAAGAAGATCTTAACGAGGGTTATTAGCCTCGAAGATCTTCATGCGCTCTTCCAAAAGGTCGTACTGGTGATCTTCTATGAAGGAGGTGCACACGCGTAAGCCTTCCTGCTCACTTCCACAAGTGATGAGGCAGATGGCTGACACGCCGTAATACATCAGCTCGAGGGCAAGTTGTCCGCTGGTCATACCGGGATAGCCGATAGTGAAATAGAAACCGTCGGCGATGGGCTCATCGAGATCTTTATCATAAACCACATAGAACTTATGACGGCAGAAAATCTCCTTCAACTTCTTCGCACGCTCGCCATACACGCTGATTTCCTTACGGAAGTCATATTTCCCCTCATAAGCCGCCTTCAACATAGCTGCCAATGCATACTGGGCACTGTGACTAGTACCTGAACTCAGCGCATAGAGCATACGGGTAGAGAACACCGGACCAAACGGAAGTCCCTGATAGCGCTCAGAGAGATCGTCGAAATGACGATGGAACAACTTGTCGCTGATACACGTTACACCAATGCGCTCTCCAGCATAGCTGAAAGCCTTCGAACCGCTGATGAGCAGCATGTAGTTGTCGGTATAGCGGGCTACCGTAGCCTGATAAGGAGCCTTAAACGGTGTAGAGAGATCCTTACGGAAGTCCATCGCAAAGTATGCGAGGTCTTCCATCACGATGACGTCATATTTCGTAGCGAGCGAACCAATCACCTGCAGCTCTTCCTCACGCAGACAGATCCACGAGGGATTGTTGGGATTGGAATATACGATAGCACAGATGTTGCCCTTTGAGAGATAACTCTCGAGTTTCGGACCTAACTTCTCACCACGGAAATCATACACATCGAAGGTCTGATACTTCACACCCATCACCTCCAGCTGCATCTTCTGCACAGGGAAACCCGGGTCGATGAACAACACAGTATCCTTCTGTTTGTCGCGCTGTGAACAGGTAAGGAACGAGGCGAAAGTGCCTTGCATCGAACCGCTCACGGGGATACACCCCTCGGGTTTGATATCGATACCGATGAATGCCTTCACAAACTGAGAGGCAGCCTCCTTCAGTACAGGCGCTCCTTGAATATCAGGATACGAATGGGCGATACCATCTTTCAATGCCTGAATCTGTGCATCGACACCTACCTGGGCAGCAGGCAGTCCTGGGATGCCCATCTCCATCTTGATGAACTCTACCCCACTCGCTTTCTCGGATTTGGCTGCCACTTGTTTCACCTCACGGATCGTAGCCTTGGCAAAGTCCTTAATGCCAAGTTCAGCCACAAGGCCGTCAACAATGTCTTTCTTAATTGGTGTTTCCATCATTTCTGTGCTTGTTTACCGATGGCGAGAGCCTTGATATTTGCTTCGACGATGGCCTCACCCTTGCGTCCGAAGACGCGACGGATGGCATCCTCAAGTTTGTCGTACTCGATACCCAGTGCCTTCTGGGCAGCACCCAACAGAATCACATTAGCCGAACGAGGTACACCGTTGTCCTTTGCAGCCTGTTCAATGTCGAGCACAATCACGTTCTTGATTTTGGCAAGGTCGGCCTTAATCTTCTCGATTTCAGGGTAATTGGGGATATTTATGAAAGGTGCACTCGAAGTGATGATCCAACCATCCTTAGCCAGGAACGGCAGATAACGCAGGGCCTCCATGGGCTCCATCGAGATGATCACATCTGCCCCTCCGAGGGCAATCAGATCGCTCGAGATGGGGTTACTCGAGATGCGCAGATTAGACTGCACATCACCGCCTCGCTGCGACATACCGTGTACCTCAGCCTGTTTGATATAGAGGTTCTCTTTCATGGCGGCCTCACCGATGATGGTGGCGATAGAGAGGATTCCCTGTCCTCCTACACCGCATAGTATAATATCTGTTTTCATTTCTTTGCCTCCTGTGCTTTCTTTTGTTTCAGATGACGCTGCAGCGTCTGCATACACTCACGACGCGGGATGATCACACTCACACCGTGATAGTTGATCTCATCGCGGATGGTCTGAGTTATCTCGGGCATGTTCTTGGGGAGGGGAACAACCACCTTAAGATGATCTTCAGAGAGTCCCAGACCCTTACAGATAGCCTCAAACTTATTGGTACCGGCCGAGTCCTGACCACCGGTCATGGCTGTCGTCAAGTTATCGCTAATAATCACGGTGATATCCGCATTCTCATTGATGGCATCGAGCAAGCCCGTCATACCAGAATGGGTAAAGGTAGAGTCGCCGATAATCGCTACAGCTGGCCACTGTCCGGCATCGGAGGCACCCTTAGCCATCGTGATCGATGCACCCATGTCAACACAAGAGTGGATAGCCTTATATGGCGGGAGGAAACCGAGTGTGTAACAACCGATATCGCCGAACACACGGGCATTGGGATACTCGCGAAGCACCTCGTTGAGCGCCGTATACACATCACGATGTCCGCAACCCTGACATAAAGCAGGCGGACGCGGCGTAACATCCTCACAGGGAGCATAGCTCTCGCTGCTCTCGATACCCAGAGCCTTCTTCAGGAAATCGGGGTTAAGCTCTCCCGTACGAGGCAGTTCACCCGTGAGACGACCCTTAATCACCGCATTGCCTGGCATCACACCACGTACTTGATCCTCGATAAACGGCTGACCCTCTTCAGCAATCAGCACAAACTCGCAATCGTCGGTCATGCGACGGATAAGTTTCTTAGGAATCGGATACTGCGAAATCTTCAGTACGGGATAAGGACAACCATCAGGGTAACACTCCATCAAATAGTTGAAGGCAATACCGCTGGCGATGATGCCCAACTTATGGTCGCTGCCATCGATATACTGATTATACTTACTGTCGACAGACATCTGTTCCAACAGCGGCTGCTGACCCGTCACAACGATATTGCGTTTCTTAGCGAAGGCGGGCAACAACACCCAGTTAGAGGCCTGGGCCTCGTAATTAAGCTCGTTCTGAGGACGAGCCTCGTCCTTCACCTCCACTACGGCGCGCGAATGAGCCATTCTGGTGGTCACACGCATTAAGATGGGCAAGTGCAACTGCTCTGACAGATCGAAGGCCTCCTGCATCATGTCATAAGCCTCCTGCTGCGAACTGGGCTCCAACGTGGGAATCATGGCGAACTTCGCATAGAAGCGTGAATCCTGCTCGTCCTGCGACGAGTGCATCGAGGGATCGTCAGCCACCAACACCACCAAACCACCGTTCGTGCCGGTCATCGCCGAGTTCACGAAGGGGTCAGCACAGACGTTCAGACCCACATGTTTCATACACACCAACGCACGCTTGCCCATATACGACATACCGAGGGCTGCCTCCATGGCTGTCTTCTCGTTCGTAGACCAACGACGATGGATATTTCTCTCCTTGGCAACGGGCGACTCCTGGATATACTCGGTAATCTCCGTTGAAGGCGTACCGGGATAGGCATAGACACCACTCAGGCCAGCATCAATCGCACCCTGAGCTATCGCCTCGTCACCCAATAACAGTTTCTTCATATTTGTTAGGTATTAAAATAAATTTCGGCAAAGGTACGAATTTTCGAGCGAATAAACAAAAAAATGCGGCTTTATTTGATAAAACCGCATTTATATTCACTCACTATTCACTTCTAAAAGGTGTATCCGAGAGTCAGGAGCAATTGATGACGCTTGTTGGTGACATCGGCAGTACTGATGACATTGTCAGCGTTATACTGCTGGAAGGGATGGAACTCACCCTTAGTGATGTTGTACTGATATGCTGCATCAATATTCACCTTTCCCACTTTGACGCCGAGACCACATGTCAGACGATTGGTGCCTTTCCAGTTCACGTAGTCGCCCGTAGAGGCATACATCGCTCCAGGAGAATCGATCGTCATATCACGATAGCCCTTCTCATCGTAGGCTGCAGAGACGTAGTTGTAACCCAGGCGAACGGCGAGTTCAGGAACGGGTTTGAACTCAGCACCCACCTTCAGCGTCGAAACGCCTTTAAGCACCTGCTCGGCATTTCGTTTCATCGGCTCATCGGTGTACGAGTTATCCTCATCATAGTAATCATAGCCATTCTTTACACGGTTTCGCGCAGCACCATAGTCGGAGTACTCGTAGCTGAGCCCCAAGGCGAGGCTTTGGCCAATGGTATGACCCAAACTCACATTGAACTTCCAAGGTGTGTAGTACTTGAACTCATAAACCTCAGCGACACTAAACGAATCGCCGTCGGGATCCATTTTGTACACTGTATTATTATAGAGGTCGGTATAGTTCTCGGTTTTCAAGTCGTAGAAGGTCGGCGTTGCTATCGACAGTCCGATTCTGAAGGGCGACTCCTCGATGGGACGTGCGATGATACCTGCTGTCAAATCGAAGCCTGTACCCTTGATGCGACGATCATCACCGTAGGCCACAACACCGGCATCGCACACATTCTTATTATCGTCGAGATAAGTCAGACGCTCAGCATATTCACTGTAACCTTTATAGTTCACTGTGTGTACACCAATAGTGAACCCCCAGTAAATACGGCTATTGGCGGCATTTCCGCTGAGATTGAAGTCGAAGTCGCTGATCCAACCACGATGGGCACGGTCGAAGTTGTACATCTCTGCATCATTATAGTCCATATAAGTACCCATTTCATCGTAGCCCCCCATATAGAGACCGTTGACGTTCAGATCGTCGAACTGGTTGTAGGTATAGGCTCTCAAACCGTCTCTGGCACGTCCCACATACCCGGTATTATTAGTGTAGACAAGTTCGTAGCTCCTATTCATATACTTCTGGTGCGTCAGACCATTTAGCGAGGCATTACGCAAAGTATGATCGGCCACATTCAGAATCTGATCAAAGTTACGACTCTTGTGATAATTGAAAGCGAAGTTGACATACGACTCATCGTCGAAATCGCCTGTAAAGATTGGATAGACAAAACCAGCTTGGTCGAAGCTCATATTGGTCTTGCCGAGTCCGTCGAATTTCTGCGCCTCCTGCTGAGAGACGAGACCAAAGCTGGCGCTCACCTGTGCATGGCGGAAGAGTCCGACACCGGCAGGATTAGTACCTATTGTAGAGATGTCAGCACCCAGTGCCTCCATCGCACCACCCATACCCACGTAACGGGCTGTTCCGTTCAGGTCCTCGCCCAAGAGACGGGCGCTCTCGTATGTATCCTGTGCAACTGCAGGCAAGAACATTGCCCACGCCATTGCTGCAAAAACA
>JAEENF010000177.1 GCA_016283605.1 Prevotella sp. | reverse complement strand
GAACTGGGACTGGAGGTGCGGCTGGAGATGCACTCGGAACAGGAACTGGAGTACGCTGCGCTGGAGCCTGACATGTGCGGAATAAACAATCGCAACCTGGGATCGTTTGTGACGGATGTGGAGAACTCGTTCCGACTGGCAGAGCTGCTGCCTAAGGACGCCGTGAAAGTAAGCGAGAGCGGAATATCTAATCCTGACACAGTACGCAAGCTGCGCGAGGCTGGTTTCCGCGGATTCCTGATAGGCGAGAACTTTATGAAGACTGCCGACCCAGGACAGGCTCTAGGTGAGTTCATCCAATCAATTGTGAAATAGTAAATGGTCCAATAGTAAAATGATAAAGGTTTGTGGCATGCGCGAGGCCGATAACATACGCGAGGTAGAACGACTGGGCATCGACATGATGGGACTGATATTCTGGCCCAAGTCGAGCAGATACGTAAGCGAGAAGCCTGACTATCTGCCCATATACTGCAAGCGCGTGGGTGTGTTTGTAGACGAGGACATAGAAGTGGTGATGCGCACAGCCGACGAGTATCAGCTGGACATGATACAGCTGCACGGACACGAGCACCCCGACTACATCAGACAGTTGAGCGGATGGAAGGTGATAAAGGCATTCAACATAGCCACAGCAGCCGACTTTGCACTGACTGAAGCCTACGAGGGTGTGGCCAATATATTCCTGTTTGACACCAAGGGCAAGAGCGTGGGCGGCAATGGCGAGAAGTTCGACTGGAGTGTGCTAAGCGCATACCGAGGCGAGACACCATTCCTGTTGAGTGGAGGCATCGGGCCCAACGACGTAGCGCGCGTAAAAGCTTTCCATCACCCCAAGTGCATCGGTATCGACCTCAATTCCCGCTTCGAGCTCTCCCCAGGACTTAAAGACATTAACAAGTTACAAGAATTTTTTATAGCATTAAACATATGAACAAGATCAATCAACTTTTCGCAAACAGCAAGGACAAGAAGCTCCTGAGTCTGTACTTCTGCGCAGGTTGCCCCACACTAAAGGGCACTGGCGACGTGATACTGGCAATGCAGCGCCGCGGTATAGCCATGATTGAGGTAGGAATACCATTCAGCGATCCTTTAGCAGATGGTCCTGTGATACAGAGTGCCGCTACACAGGCTCTGAAAAACGGCATGAACCTGAAGACACTTTTCGCTCAGTTGAAGGCCATCAAGGATCAGGTGGAGATACCACTGGTACTGATGGGATATCTGAACCCTATACTTCACTACGGCATAGAGGAGTTCTGCAAGAGTTGTGTGGAGAGCGGAGTGAGCGGTGCTATCATACCCGACCTGCCATTCAAGGACTATCAGGAGATAGTAAAGCCTATAGCCGACAAGTACGACCTGCGCATCATCATGCTGATAACACCCGAGACCAGCGAGGAACGCATAAGATTTATCGACTACAATACCGACGGATTTGTATATATGGTATCGAGTGCGGCCATCACTGGTGCACAGAAGAGTTTCGACGACGCCAAGCAGGAGTACTTCCGTCGTATCAACGCCATGAATCTGCGTAACCCACGTATGATAGGTTTCGGCATCAGTAACAAACAAACCCTCGAAGCTGCCCAGCAGAATGCTGCCGGAGCTATCATCGGCTCGAAGTTTGTAACGCTGCTGAACGAGAGCAAGAACGCCGACGAGGCACTCGACAAACTCTTTGAGGCGTTACAAAGATAACGTTTACGTTGTTTTTCTACTCTATTTAGTTCGTAGTTTCACCTATTTTGCTTAACTTTGCCAGCAAAATGAACTACGAACTAAATATTTTTATAAGATTTATGAAGAAATTGTATTCCTTGCTGATGCTCTGTCTGTTTCTTCCTACGATGGCCTTTGCCCATTGGGACGAGGCCCAGTACCGACAGATAGAACAAAGCATCCGTGTACCGCAGTTTGCTGAGAAGAGCTACGACATCACCAAGTACGGCGCAAAGACCGATGCCACAGCAGCTAAGAACCAGAAGGCCATTCAAAAGGCCATCGACCTGTGCTCGAAGAAAGGTGGCGGAAAGGTGATTGTCCCCGCTGGAAAGAAGTTCCTGACGGCTGCCATTCAGTTGAAGAGTGGGGTAAATCTGCATATTGAAGAAGGTGCCGTACTGGAGTTTGCCTTCGAGCCCGAGCTCTACCCCATCGTTGAAACCTCGTGGGAAGGACTGGAATGTTTCAATCTCTCTCCCTGCGTTTATGCCTTCAAGGCCAAGGATATTGCTATTACAGGTAAGGGAACCATCGATGGCGGTGGGTCGAACGACACTTGGTGGCCCTGGTGCGGTAACGGCCGTTTCGGTGCCAAGGAAGGAGGAATCGCCCAGAACAAGGGTGGTCGGGCCCGTCTGCTGAAGAATGGAGAAGATGGTGTTCCGATGTACGATGAGAAAGGTCAGCGTACCCCCGAACGTGTCTTCGGCATTCAGGATGGTCTTCGTCCCCAGCTCGTGAACTTCAACAAATGCGAGGGTATCCTCATGGAAGATATCACACTGTTGCGCTCGCCGTTCTGGGTCATCCATCCCCTACATTCTACTGATATCACCGTACGTCGTGTAAAGATGATTAACGACGGACCTAATGGCGACGGCTGCGACCCCGAATGTTGTGACCGCGTACTCATTGAAGACTGTTTCTTCAATACCGGTGACGACTGTATCGCCATCAAGAGCGGACGCAATCGCGACGGGCGTGAGCGCAACATGCCATCGAAAAATATCATCATCCGCAACTGTGAGATGAAGAACGGACACGGTGGAGTCGTTGTCGGCTCTGAGATCTCTGGAGGTTGTCAGAATGTCTATGCACACGACTGTGTGATGGACTCTCCGAATCTCGACCGTGTACTGCGTATCAAGACGAACTCTTGTCGTGGTGGTATCATCGAGAACATCAACGTCCGCAACATCACCGTAGGTCAGTGTGGCGAGGCTGTGTTGAAAATCAACACCGACTATGAGCCGAAGGAGGTCTGTTGCAGAGGTTTCTATCCTATCGTCCGCAATGTCACGATGGAGAACGTCACCTGTCAGAAGTCAAAGTATGGTGTAATGATCGTCGGCTACGAAGCTGACTCACTGTCATACACCGTGAATAACATCACTGTTCGCAATTGTAAGTTTGATGGCGTCTACAGCAAGCCCATCCATCAGATTGGTAAAGCGGAGAATGTCACTTACGACAACCTGATGATCAATGGTTCACTGGTGCTGCAGGAGAAGCCCTACAAGCACTACAGCGAGTGGCTCACCTATTCTGAGATGAAACGTGTGCCGAAGAGTTATCTGCTCGATTTCTCTGAAAAGCCCAAGTGGAGCTATGTGATGGGTATCGAACTCGAAGGCATGCTCGACACCTATCTCAAATATGGTGGTGAGGAGATACGTCAGTATTGTCAGGAATATACCGACACGATGATTAACACCAATGGTGATATCCGAGGCTATGATATTCTCGATTACAATCTCGACAATATCCGTACCGGTCATTTCGTCACCAGAATGTATCAGCTCTACCCAGAGGCCAAGAATCTCAAGGCCATGCAGACCATGATGAAGCAACTGCAGAACCAGCCACGCACCATTGCCGATAAAGTATTCTGGCACAAGGCCATCTATGCCTATCAGGTTTGGCTCGACGGTATCTTCATGGGACTGCCTTTCCGTTGTCTGACAGCTCCCATTACTTCTAAACCGAAGGAGGTTACCAAAATCTACGACGATGCAGTCAATCAGCTGAAAATCACCTACGAGCGTACCCTCGACCCCAAGACAGGTCTCAACCGTCATGCCTACGACGAGACGCGTAACACTTTCTGGGCAGACAAGGAAACAGGACTCTCCCAGCACTGTTGGGGACGTGCTCAAGGCTGGTATTCGATGGCACTTATCGAGGTGCTTGATGCCCTGCCCGAGAACTATGCCCGTCGTCAGGAAGTCATCGACCTTCTCCAGAAAGACCTCGACGCCGTCATCAAGTGGCAGGATAAGAAGACTGGTGTCTGGTATCAGGTGATGGATGCTCCCGGTCGCGAGGGTAACTATCTCGAATCCACTTGCTCATCGATGTTTGCATACGTCTTGTTAAAGGCTTACAACAAAGGCTATCTCGGTACGAAATACCGTGATGCGGGCATCAAAGCGTACAAAGGCATCATCAACAACTTTATCCGTGTGAATGCCGACAAGACCATCTCCCTGACCAACTGTTGCTCTGTGGCCGGACTTGGTCCTGCTGCCACACCCGAAGTGGAGGCTGCCATGAAGAAAGTCAATCCGAAGGGCAGCGTCAAGGAGAATAAACGACGTGACGGAGGTTATGACTACTATCTCTCCGAACCCATCCGCGACAATGACGCCAAAGGCGTAGGGCCGTTTATATGGGCCTCGCTGGAAATGGAATTGTTAGGCTACGATACAGACAACACGACGGCTGCCATTGATAGGCAAGCCGTCGTTTCTCGTCATAATCCTGTTATTACCGAGGCTGACCCCTTGGCCTCACTCTCCGTCGGCAATGGACATTTTGTCACTACCGTCGACATCACCGGTCTGCAGAGCTACCCTTTTGAGTATGGGGCAGGTGTGCCCCTGACAGCCATGTCCGACTGGGGATGGCATAAGTTCGAAAACACCAACGACCTGCAGCCTTCAGAGTCGGAGAAGACCTTCGACCTCGGTCACGGCCACCCTGAGGTCTATGCCGTTGAGTATAAAGCATCGAAAGGTGACGCCCCCCGGAATGTGGCTGCAACAGAGTTCTTTCGCGTTAATCCTCACCGTCTGAATCTCGGCACTGTCGGCCTCAGTCTCAAAGATGTCCAAGGCGAAGCCATTCCCCTGACCGCACTGAAACAGATAAAACAGACTCTCTCGCTCTGGGATGGTGAGATAGAATCGTCCTTCATGGCGGATGGTGAGACCGTTGAGGTTACTACAGGCGTCCATCCTCAGAGAGACGCACTCTACGCCCGTATCAAGAGCCATCTGCTGACAGACCAGCGCGCTGCTATCTCCTTGCGTTTTTCCTACCCTACTGGCAAACATGCCGATGATGCCAACGATTGGACAAAGCCAGAGAAGCACCTGTCAAAGATCATCGCCCAAAACGACAACTCGACCATCATTGAACGCACGCTCGATGCGACAAAATACTACGTCAGACTCAGCTGGGCAGGCAATGCCACCCTCCAAGAATGCGACCGTCACCATTTCGAGCTTTCCACCACCGAAGATCATCTTGCATTCTACGTAGAGTATCTCCCAGAACTCACGGGGACAGATTCCACAGGTTCTTTCGATTACTCTAGTTATCACAAGGCCACGCAGAAATATTGGCATGATTTCTGGCAGTCTGGTGCTATCGTTGATTTCTCGCAGTGTACCGACCCACGAGCTCCGGAGTTGGAGCGACGTGTGGTCTTGTCGCAATATCTCACCCAAATCAACTGTGCTAACAACATGCCCCCTCAGGAGACTGGTCTGACCTATAATTCCTGGTTCGGTCGTCCGCATCTCGAAATGGCATGGTGGCATTTGGTAGACTTCGCCCTTTGGAATCGTCCTGAGACCATCGCACAGATATTGAATTGGTACAACGAGACCGCCTATCCTGTGGCCCGCAAGATTGCAGAGCGTCAGGGGTTCAAGGGTGTGCGCTGGATGAAAATGACCGACCCCTGGGCAGGTGAAGCGCCTTCGAACACCGGTTCATTCCTCATCTGGCAACAACCCCACTACATCTATCTGGCTGAAGAGATGTATCGTGTAAATCCGTCGGAAGAGACCCTGAAGAAATACGGCGAACAAGTTGAGGCCACCGCTGAGTTCATGGCCGACTTCGTCACTTACGATGCCAAACAGAAATCCTATATCCTTAAGGGAGCCACCGCCATGCAGGAGTGCATGACCAAGGACATTTCCTTCAATCATCCTTTCGAACTCGCTTATTGGCAGTATGGTCTTGAGGTGGCTAACCGTTGGCGTGAGCGTCAGGGGAAAGCCCGTAATGCCCAGTGGGATGACATTATCGCCCACCTCACCAAGCTTCCAGAATCCGACGGTATCTACACTGCCGGCCTTCCCATGGGGAATACCAAAAACCTGAAAAGCTTCGACCCCTTCGAATCCGTATCCACTAAGACCGAGTCCTTTGCTGAGAAATGCCGCAACGACCATCCTGCCGTCTTGGGTGCCTGCGGATTACTGCCTTTTACATTATTATATAATAAAGACAAGATGAAGCAGACTCTCGACTGGGTGATGCAGAATTGGAACAGGCAGACCACCTGGGGTTGGGACTATGGCATGATTGCAATGACGGCAGCCCGATTAGGCGAGCCAGAGACAGCCCTAAAGGCCCTGCTCATTGACACTCAGAAGAATACCTATCTCAAAAACGGCCATAATTTCCAGACGTCCGATCGGCTGCGCATCTATCTGCCAGGCAACGGTGCCCTGCTCACCGCCATTGCCATGATGTGTGCCGGTTGGGATGGGTGCGACACGCCACACAACCCGGGATTTCCCAAAGATGGCAAGTGGAATGTCCGTTGGGAAGGACTACAACGTATGCAGTAATAACACGAAAACGTTTACGTGGAAGATGTAATAAGATTTATTTGTCGTTATAAAGATTTATTATACCTTTGCAGCGGCTATCTATCAAACGTATCTTAAAAATATATTAATAAATAACTAATTGTATAACTAATTTAAACGTGTATGAATTTACAAATTAAGAAAGTCACCATGGCTTTACTTCTGTCTGTGTTCTGCTTCACGGCCTATGCCCAGAAGTCTGTCACAGGTACAGTGAAGGATGCATCTGGTGAGCCTCTGATTGGCGTAAGTGTTTCCTATGGAAACGGCCAAGGTACTGTTACCGACATTGATGGCAAGTTCAGCATCAATGCACCTGAAGGTTCAACGGTCAAAGTATCGTATGTCGGCTTTAAGCCACAGACCGTAAAGGCTTCAGCTAACATGAGTATCACCCTCCAGGAGGACAACACCACCCTTGAGGATGTTGTAGTGATTGGTTACGGAACGATGAAGCGTAAGGACCTGACTGGTGCTGTCGCCTCTGTTTCCGGCGACAAGCTGGCAGCCAACCCAGTATCAAACGTTGCACAGGCTCTGCAAGGTCAGCTGCCTGGTGTAAGCGTTGTTTCTCAGGACGGACGTCCTGGCGGTACAATGGCCATCCGTGTACGTGGCGGTGGTTCTATCACTCAGTCAAATGATCCCCTTTATATTGTCGACGGTGTTCAGGTCAGCGATATCAGCGATATTCCTGCTGACAACATCGAGAGCATCGATGTCCTGAAGGACGGTGCTTCCACAGCTATCTATGGTGCCCGTGGTGCCAACGGTGTTATCCTGGTAACCACCAAAGGTTCTAAGGGCGACGGCAAGGCCAAGGTGAAGTACAACATGTACTATCAGATTAAGAAGGCCCCTACGCCTCTGGACGTTCAGAGCGCATATGGCTATGTATTGCACAACTGGAGCTATGCCACCTTCTACGGTATGAACGAGGCTGATGGTATTGCCGAGTACTTCGGACTTGGATCACAGTTCGGCAATCACCTCAATGAGTATAAGAACGTCAGTGCACACAACTACGTCAACGACGTGATGCGTACAGCAGGTACCTGGAACCATGACCTGTCTCTCTCAGGTGGTAATCAGAACACCAAGTACTACGCAACAGTTAACTACACCAAGGACGACGGTGTCCGCATCAAGTCGGGTATGAGTCGTTGGAGCGGTAACTTCAAGATCTCTCAGAAGATCACGAAGAACCTGAACTTCGATGCCGACCTCCGTTACAACGAGATGAAGTTTGAGGGCACCAACTTCGACTACGCTGCCGGTAACTCCGTCTATGGCTATCGTCCTATCGACAACCCACTGGGAACCGACAACTCTTCACTGCTCTCTATGGGTAGTTCAAGCGTTGAGGAAGAGTTTAATCCCACAGCCATTATTGACAACTATACCAATATTACCAAGCGTCAGCGCATTCGTGGTATGGGCGGTTTGACATGGAATGTCATCAAGGGCCTCACGGCAAAGAGTGAGCTCGCTTTAAGCCGTAACTGGAGCGAGACCAAATACTGGGATGGCGGTAAGTCTACCAACCCCTACAACCAGGCACAGCTCACCAAAGGCGATGGTTATGGTCTGCGTTGGGCCACCACTCTGAACTACGAGGTTCAGGGTCTTGGCGAGGATCACAGTCTGACCCTGCTCGCTGGTAACGAGGTACTGGCCAGCAAGTCGAACAGCAGCAAGATCACTGGTGCCGGTTTCCCCACAGAGTTCGATATGGATCGTGCCTTTGGTCTGATCAACATGTACAACATGAAGGAAGACTACTATGAGCAGACTAAGAAAGTCTCCGACTTCACGAGCACCATTGGCGAGCCTAAGCACACGCTCTCATGGTTTGGTCGTGTGAATTACGACTACCTGGGTCGCTACCTCTTTACCGCAACATTCCGTGCCGATGGTAGCTCCAACTTTGCCCCCAACAACCACTGGGGTTACTTCCCGTCAGCCGCTTTAGGATGGCGCATCAGCGACGAGCCGTTCATGGAGGGTACACGCAGTTGGCTCGACAATCTGAAACTCCGTCTCTCATACGGTACATCAGGTAATGACGATATCAGTGCTTCTCTGTGGAAAGAATACTGGGAGCCCAAGGTGACTTGGAATGGTGACAAGCGCACCGTGACATTCTCGCCAGGCGAGATCCTTGCCAATCCTGATCTGAAGTGGGAGACCACAATCAGCCGTAACCTCGGTATTGACTACAGTTTCTGGAATGGAAAGCTCCGCGGTAGCATCGAGGCCTACTGGAACACGACGAAGGACATCCTGATGAAGGTGCCTGTAGCCGAGACAACCGGTCACAGCTATCAGTTCCAGAACGTTGGTGAGACCAGCAACAAGGGTCTTGAGCTCTCTATCTTCTACGAAATCATCCGTTCTAAGGATTTCAATCTGAGTGTCAACGCTACCTACAACTACAACAAGAACAATGTAGAGAAGGTGGTTGAAGGCGTCAATGCCGACACCCATACCAACTGGGGTTCTTCCATGAAGCGTCCTTATAACGACTACATCATCCGTGAGGGTGAGCCTGTAGGAACGATCTTCGGTTACAAGTCAGCCGGATTCTACACCGTCGACGACTTCGACGTCAACAATGGCGTATGGACTTTGAAGAGCGGTGTGGCCGATCACAGCGGTACCGTCAACTACACAGGTGTAGGCAACAAGACCTACAACACACCAGAGGGTCAGGTGGCCTTCCCAGGTATGATGAAGTTTGAGGATACCAATGGCGACGGCACGATTACCGAGGACGACGCTACCGTCATCGGTCACACGATGGCCGAGCACACTGGTGGTCTCAATATCAATGCCAACTATAAGGGCTTCGACTTCTCAGCAGGCTTCACCTATCAGATTGGCGGCAAGGTCTACAATGCCAACGCCATGCACTCTATGATGGGTAACAAGAACACCAGCTACGGCTGGAACCGTCTGGCCTTCATCGATGACTGCTGGAAGATGTACGATGTCGACGGCAGCGGCAACCTCGTAGCCGTTACTGATCCTAGCGCACTGGCTGCACTGAATGCCAATGCCAAGTATGCACTGCCTTACTGTGAGTATGGTATGGTACTGTCTGAGTTCGTAGAGGATGCCTCTTATCTGCGTCTGAACACACTGACGCTTGGCTACACCCTGCCCAAGACACTCACCAAGAAGATTGGCATCAGCAATCTCCGAGTATACTTCACCGGTGGTAACCTCTTCTGTCTCAGCGGCTATGACGGCTACGACCCCGACGTAAACACGCGTCCTGGCGGTCAGGATGGATTCCCTGTTCCCAACTACGACTGGAACTCCTACCCCCGTGCCCGTACCTATACATTCGGTCTTAATGTTGCATTTTAATTGATGGAGGAAAAGATATGAAAAAGATATTATATTCTACATTATGCGCAGCTGGAGCGCTCGCACTGACTACATCTTGTAGCGATTATCTGGAGACCGATTCTCCGTCAAAGACTGACGCCGGATTCGTATTCTCTACCAGCGAAACGGCTCGTGCCGCCCTCGAGGGAGCATACGCCGACTGGCTGACAGCAGCCAATTCAAAAGTATTTGGCGACGGCCTGTTCTATGCTGCCGATGTCGCCGGTTCAGACATTGAGCGTCATCCTGAAGGCTTCACCGCACAGCCCGGACGTCATTATCCTGAGTGCTTCTACCAGAACGGTAAGTATGCTGGCGACTATACCCTGCTGAGCTATCAGAAAGAGAACGACACCTATGCCTCACTCTATGCTGTAATCAACAAAGCCAATATCGTGATTCAGGCAACGCGCGAAGTTGAAGGTTTCGACCAAATCCTGGCTGCAGGCGTTCCCTGTATGACCGGTCAGCTCTATGGTGAGGCTGTAGCACTGAAGGCCACAGCTTATCGTGAGTTGCTGAAGTACTTTGGCGATGTGCCCTATCTGAGTGGCAAGGTTACCGACAGCGGCAACCTGTGTGGCCGCGACTCTATCTACGACGTGATCATCGCAGAACTGATCGAGGCTGCACCCAACATGTACCGTGTAGGTTCTATCCCCGGCATTACGGGCAAGAACTATTTCTCTCGCACATACGTCGAGGGTCTGATTGGTCGTCTGGCACTTGAGGCCGGCGGTTACCAGACACGTCGTGGCGACATCTCTCCACGTACCGACGGTAAGGGTCAGTCCCTGACCTTCGAGACCATGGGTAAGGAGAACAACGGTGCTACATACGGCCGTCGCTCAGACTGGAAGAACCTGTACAACACCGCTAAGACCTACTTCAAGGCTGTTATCGACAACCCTGGCACCGCCAAGTTCATCACCACCGATCCTCGTAAGGATGAGAACGGACGTACTTATGGCAACCCCTATCAGTACTTCTTCCAGCAGATGCACATGGACGACGACGGCTATGCCGATGAGTCGATCTACGAGTACAACATCGCCCAGGGTGGTGGCAACGATGCACGTCCCTACTCTTTCGGACGTCCTGCTACAGGTGGTTCAAAGAACAACTACCCCTGTAAGAACTACGGTCAGGGCCGTATCAATCCCGCCTTCTATTATGGTATGTTCGACCCGAAGGATATGCGTCGTGATGTCAGCTGTACTGTGACTGCTTCTGATGGTGGTAAGGGTACTGAGATCCTGCTTCCCTTCAATCCGGGTTCACAAGGCAAGGGCGGCGGTATCGCCTACAACAAATGGGATGAGAACCGTCAGACAAAGGTTTGGGTAGCCAACCAGCGTAAGTCTGGTATCAACGGTCCGTATATGCGTATGTCAGAAATCTATCTGGGTTACGCCGAGGCTTGTGCCGCCACTGGCGATGACGCCTCAGCTAAGCAGTATCTGACCATCATCCGCGACCGTGCCTTCGGAGGCGCCGGCAAGGGTAATGTTGATGCTTTCATTGCCAAGGAAGGTTCACTGCTCGAAGCCGTTATTGACGAGCGCGGATTTGAGTTCGCAGGCGAGGGCGACCGTCGTACTGTCCTGATCCGTACCGGACTGATCGGCAAGAAGATCAAGGCCATCAAGGAACTGACGAAGAAGATGATGGACGGTCTGGCAGCCGACGGATACTATGAGTTTGAGAATGGCAACGTCATTTCTTCACAGGTATACACGAAGAATGTCGACGGTAAGGCCGTCATCAAGCACCGTCTCACTGCTCAGTGTCCTGCCGGTCAGGAAAACGATCCCCTGCTGTATCCCTCATGGCGTGGTGTCAACGACGACTGGGCTTCATACGGTCTGAAGGTCGATGACAGCTATGCACCCAATCTGGCTATCCAGGGTCTGTTCAAGCCCGTATCCAAAGAAGAAGCCGATGCGCTTATTGCCGATGGTTACAAGGCTGTAGACTGGGGTTCAACGCTGTTGAAGAACCGTGATGAGTACGAGAAGAACCTCTTCCTGGACTACGACTACGAGAGTGCTCCTATTCACTACTGGCCGTTCACACCGAACATTCTGAGCAATGGCGGATTCAAGAACGGTTACGGTTTCAAGAACGAATAAGAGACCTGACAACAACAAAAATAAGGATGTGCTTCGGTACATCCTTATTTTTTTCCGTAAACGTTTACTCTGTCTTTTAGGGGCTGATATGATACAATTTACAATAATAATGTGTAAATTTGCAGCCAAAAGGAAACAAACAACAAAAGATGAAGAATAAACTACTTACACTAATCCTGCTGCTGACGACAATGGTTGCCACAGCGCAGACAGGGGCACCAGCCTTCCCTGGTGCCGAGGGTCACGGACGCTACGTCACTGGAGGACGTAAAGCCGATGGTACGACGAAGGTCTATCACGTAACAAACCTCAATGATAGCGGTAGTGGGTCACTGCGCTGGGCCCTGAATCAGTCAGGTCCGCGTACCATCGTCTTCGACGTAGCTGGTGTCATCGAATTAGCCAGCAACCTGAAGATTCCCGCCAATACCACTATCGCCGGACAGACGGCCCCCTACCCCGGTATCACCCTGCGTTACTATACGGTAACGAACATCGGCAACAACGTCATCATCCGCTTTATCCGCGTCAGAAGAGGACAGGAGAAGGACGTCAACGACGGTGCCGACGCCATCTGGCAGCGCCAATCAACAGGAATCATCCTCGACCACTGCTCATTCTCGTGGAGCATCGATGAGGTAGCCTCGTTCTACGACAACCGCAATTTCACCATGCAGTGGTGTACCATCGCCGAGGCCCTGACGAATGCAGGCCACGACAAGGGTGCTCACGGCTACGGCGGCATCTGGGGAGGTAAGTGTGCCTCGTTCCACCATAATCTCATCGCACATGTGCAGAACCGCGCCCCACGCCTCTGTGGAGCACGCTACAACTGGAGCGGCTACGACAAGACAGCCTACGAGAACTCCGTAGTAGCCGAACGCGTTGACCTGCGCAACAACCTCATCTACAACTGGGGTAACGGCAACGGTGCCTACGGTGGTATGGGAGGCTATCACAACATCGTAAACAACTACTACAAGGCCGGTCCTGCCACGAAGAACAAGACCCGTGTGTTCCAGTGCAGCACCAACGCAAGCAAGGACTCAAACGGTGCCCTGCCCGACGGTCTGCCTGGACTTTATTACATCAACGGCAATTATGTGACAGCAGCCTCGACGCCCGAGAACTATGACTGGCAAGGCGTGATCCAGGATAGCGGCGATGGTGTGACCGTGAAGAGCAACGGTGAGAGCACCTACCTCGACTCGAAAGGCATCTACGGACCGGCTGGCGAGACGGTGAAGATCAAGTTGGACAGTCCGATTGAGACAGGCGACATCACCACCCACGAGGCCACAAGTGCCTATCAGCAGGTGATGGCTTGTGCAGGAGCCTCGCTTTTCCGTGACGAGGTCGACGCCAGATATATGCAGGAAGCTCTGGAAGGTACAGCCACATACACAGGCAGCAAGACCAAACAAAAGGGTATCGTTGACGTGGTAGCCGATGTAAACGGCTATACGGAAGAGACCTTCCCCACAGGTGCCCGTGAAGCCGGCTTCGATGCCGACGGCGACGGTATGGCCGACGCCTGGGAACAGGCTAACGGTGGCGATCTGGACCCCAACGCCTACACCCTCGATGCGGAGAAGAAATGGTACACCAACCTCGAGGTCTATCTGAATTCGCTCGTAGAAGACATCATGAAGGCCGGCAACGAAGGCGGTGAGAGCAACTTCACCGAGTACTATCCCGTCTGCAACAAAACGGAGACAGGCATCAGCAACATTCAGCAGTCAGCCATATCACATACGGAATATTACGACCTTAACGGTCACAGGTTGAGCGCCCCCCAGAAGGGCATATCCATCCGTGTGGAACTCATGGCCAACGGACAAAAAAAAACAACGAAAGTCATCAAATAACAGAATAGTGAGATGAAAAAAGCACTCGTTCTCATCGGGCTGGCACTCCTCACCGCGATGGAAAGTCCGGCACAAGCCACCTCGTCATACGACCAGGGCAAACCCTTTGGCTGGGGAAGCGTGGACACACCCATCACAGGCAGCAATGATGAAAACCCAGTCGTCGTGACGACACAGGCAGAGTTAGAAGCAGCACTCGACAAGAACAGCAAGACCGTGAAGAAGACGGTCTATATCAAGGGCGTCATCAAGGTCAATGGACAGTTCTCGATCAAGGACCAGGAGAACAAGACCATTTACGGTCTGCCCGGCTCTGCCTTCGAGAACACTACCCATTCCAGCAGTAAAGACCAGAGCGGCATCCTGCAGCTGACGCGATGCAAGAACATGATCCTTCGCAACCTGACCTTCAAGGGCGCCGGCGCCTACGACATCGACGGTAAGGATAACCTGATACTCTACCAGAGCTCGCACCTCTGGATTGACCACTGCGACTTTCAGGACGGTGTCGACGGCAATCTGGACTGCAGCAACGGCTCCGACTACATCACTGTCACCTGGTGCAGGTTCCGTTATCTCATCGCCCCATGGGCAGGCGGTTCAGGCGGCGCCAGCGACCACCGCTACACCAACCTCTGGGGCAGTAGCGACTCACAGGGCAGCAAGGACGAGGGCCATCTGCGTACGACATTTGCCAATTGCTGGTGGGACGAAGGTTGCCGCGAGCGCATGCCCCGCATCCGATTCGGTATGGTTCATATCCTCAACTGTCTCTATAGCAGCAGTGTGGCAAATTATTGTGTAGGAGCAGGTTATCGCTGCAATGCTTACGTAGAGAAATGCGCCTTCACCAGCAAGAATGCCAAGAAGACGCCGTGGAAAGTCTATGCGACCAAAAGCGGCTATACCGACTACAACATCACCGTGACTGGCAACCTCGGTGCCGAAGACGCCCAAGAGAAGTCGGGCAACATCGCCTACTTCATCCCCAAGGACTATTACGCCTACGACAGCTATGACGCCAGTCTGGTGGAAAGTGTCGTCAGCAATGAGACGACAGGTGCCGGAGCGACCCTGACCATTGCTGAAGGCGAGAAATACACGACGGGAATATCGGACCTCTATATGTCGAAGCCACTCGCCTCCAATGACAGTACCTACGACCTCGCAGGGAAGAGAGTCGTGAACCCACAACTGGGACAGATTTACATCAAGGACAACAAGAAGATACTATTCAGGTAAAAAATATACCTTTTCTATTATTCATTAACTTTAAAAACGTTTTTTATGGTAAAACAATTACAAAAAATCGGCACCCTGTGCCTGCTGCTGATGCTCGCCATCGTGAGCAAGGCAGAATCAGTGAAAGCCACTTGGGACTGGAAGCAAGGCATCCCCGCCTCCATCGCCAATGTGCATGTAGAGGGTACGACGGGTTCTGTAGCTTCGGATGTCGACGGCATCGAGCTCTACGTCGACGCCACTCATGGCAAGTTGAAGACCAATGGCGACAATGTGCAGTTCAACGCCGGAACCATCCTGCGCGTCCCTGTGAAGTCGGCTGGTGATGAGGTCACCGTCGAGGCACATTCCTACAACTTCAGCAACATCAAGATCGGCGGTACCGTCTACGACACCCGAGTGACGGAATACAAGGCCAAAGCTGCTGACGCTAAAGCCGGATATGTAGAGATCGAGTCTACTGAAAGCCCGTACCTCATCTCCATCACCGTCGTGCAAAAGGCTACTTCTGAGCCAACAGAAAGCCACGACCTCCTCTGGGACTACACAGAAGCCAAGCCAGCTGAGAGCCCGGACAACGGACTGTATTTTGGATCAAGCATGGACGATGGTGATGCTAACATGAGAATGAAGGGCGTCAAGCTGAACTCTTCAGGCTTCGCTTACTTCGAGAAGGCTAATGTGGCTGGTAAGCTCACTCTCACCTTCGGTAACCGTAAAAACAACTCTGCATTCGAAGTAAATGTTTGGGAATGCACTATTGCCGATGGCGTTGCCACTAAGGGCGAACTTATCGGAGAGATTGCCGTCGCTGAAAGCCCAGGCACTGGAAGTCTGGATATTCCTGCCTCTGTGACAGGTATCTACATTGACCGCAAGACCGGTTCAGAGGGCGTACTCCAAAAGATTGTATTCAAGGAGGACAAACCACGCTCATTCGTAGACTTTGAGATTACTAATGCACAACTGTCAGGCGAATTCGATCCATCTACCCTACCTGCAGGAGTCACCTTCACAGGTACTCAACGCAACGACACACACGGCTATGGCAATGTGACCATCACAGTTCCCGTTGACGGCACTGTGAAGTTCACCATTGGCGGCTGTCAGTATGCTAATCCTGCAAACTGCAAGGTCACCAACGCCGCCGGCAAAGAACTGGCAACGCCAAACCTGAAGACTGCGACCTGCTACCATCAGGATGGTGCAGCAGTTACCTATTTCTACGTTGGCGAACCAACCACGCTGACATTCAGTAATATTGCCTACCTGCCCTACTTCACGGCAGAAGCTACAGAGGTGTCGGAAGCTGTCGTTACTTATAAAGACCAAAACGGCAACGAACTGGGTAAGAAGACCGTCTACGAAGGCGACGCACTCGGTGAAATTCCATATACAGAGGCAGACCTCACCATCGCTGAGGGCTACAAGTTCCGCGGATGGGTCTATGCCAACGGCACAAAGGTTAAGGCTACCGACATCGTGACAGGTAACGTCAGCGTCAACGCCAGTGTTACAGCCATTGAGGCAGCCCCGACAGTAGGCAGTGTACAGACCTACGACCTGACACAGGCAACCTTCTATCCTGAGGATCACGAATTGTTCAGCGTCACCAACGGTGAATACTACAACAATCACGGTTTCACCTTCTCTGAAGGCGGTTCATTCTCTGTGGATGTTGCCGGTAAGGCACAAATTATCCTGACGCTCTGCCAGTATGGTAACGGAACAACTATCACCGTGACAGATGCCAAGGGCAATGTAATTAAGGATGACGTTCCTTCAATCGCAGAAAGCGACGGCGGACTGGCCTCTGTACAGTATGACGGTGAGGCCACAACACTGACTTTCACCTTCGCAAAGCAGACCTATCTGCACGCTGTGACAGTTTACAATGTGTCGAACTTCTTGGAGAAAGACGCTGCTTCGGGCTATTATATCGTACCTGCAGGTGATGCTGCAAGTCTGGTTATGGCTCTGAACACAGCAAGCGCTGAGGAAGGTGCAAAAATCTTTCTCCCCAACGGGACCTACGACCTCGGAGAGAAAGTTAATACAGCCGTATCGGGAAAGAATGTATCCATCATCGGCCAGAGTGCAGAAAAGACCATCATCGTGACGGCTCCTCCTGTAGCCCTTGAGGGATTAGGCAAGGCCGACCTGCTGGTGAATACCGGTGAGGGTCTTTATATCCAGGATGTAACTTTGCAGAATGCACTCGACTACTATGCCGCAGGCAGTGCCGGACGTGCTGTCACACTGCATGACAAGGGTACGAAGACCATCAACAAGAACGTACGTCACCTCTCTTATCAGGACACCTATTACTCACATAAGGTTGGTGGAGTTTACTACTTCGAGGGTGGTGAAATCCACGGAACCGTAGACTATATGTGTGGTAACGGTAAAGTTTACTTCAACGAGGTGAGCCTCATCAACGAGAAGCGTAGCAGTGCGACGATGACAGCCAACTCTGAGCTTTACGTCTTCAACAACTGTATCGTTGAGAACAATGCCGACAACTATACCTTCGGACGAGCTTGGAGCGACACGCCTGTTTGTGTATTCCTGAATACGACGCTTAATGATCCTGACAAACTTGACGCTTTGCGCTGGAATCCCAGTGGTATTAACGTTGACTACAAGCTCGCCGGAGAATATGGCACAAAGAATGCTGCCGGTGAGAACATCACGCCTGCTGACAACTACGTCACATTTAAGAAGAAGAACACTGAGATGAACACGATCCTCGATGCTTCTGCTCTTGAGACCTATTCTATCGGTAATGTTCTCGGCGACTGGGCAACAACTGCTCAGAATGAAGCCAAGCAGATCAGCGCTCCGAAGGATGTCACTTACGAGAATGGTACAGTGACATGGACTGCTGTCGACGGTGCCTCTGCCTACGCCCTGTTCAAGAACGATGAGTTTGTTGGCATCACCACCAGCACAAGCTACGACATCAACATTGACGCCACTGACAAGCTGGCCGTTCGTTCAGCCAATGCAAGAGGCGGATTCGGAGAGGCTTCTGTTTTGCCGGCATGTGCTACGGTCAAGATGTCGAAGACTGGTTATGCCACCTTCTACAGCTCTAAGAACAGCTTCGCATTGCCTAAGGGTATGAAGGCATACGTAGTTACTGAAGCCACTACTGAGGCCCTGACTTACGGAGAACTGGAGGACATCATCCCTGCAGGTACAGCCGTCATGCTCGAGTCTGCCTCCAAGGGAGCTGGGGAATACAAACTGTACTCTACCGAGACTAAGGCCAGCTACGAGGGCACCAACATGCTGAAGGGTAGCGATGAAGACACGATGACGTTTGGTGACGCTGACCAGTGCCTGTTCTACAAACTTGCCTTTGGTCACTCAGGCACCAACCTGGCTAATGTCTTCGGATGGTACTGGGGTGCCAACGACGGTGCAGCCTTCCAGATTGAGGGTCATCGCGCATGGTTGGCTATTCCAAAGTCTGTCGCCTCTGCACGCGGCTATAGTCTGGTCAACGGTACGACGGGTATCAATATGGTGAACACCAATGTACTGAACAACGATGAATATTACAATCTCCAGGGCCAGCGCATCGCCGCTCCCAGCAAGGGTATGTACATCCATAACAACAAGAAAGTCATCATCAAATAAAAGTAGAAGGTTATGAACAAAGCTAAATTATTGGTAATCGCCATTTTAGCCTCGATGGCTATCACATTCGCTGCATGCACCAAAGAGGATAATCCCATTAAGCCCGAACAGGTGAACGTCGATGATCCTCAGGAGCAGGTCACTGACCAGCCTGCCTATTCCCGTACGAAATAAGTACACTATCTCTACATAAGAAAAGGGGGATGTCAACAATTGACATCCCCCTTTTTCTTAGAACGGGCCGTAGCCCATACAACTCGTGGTCGTAATCGCCGTGACGAACGCCGTGAGCGCAGCTACTATCATCTTCACCGCAATCTCAATCACTCGATTCTTCTTCATAGGCAAACCTTATTATGCATTATGCATTATTAATTATGCATTAATTCTGGTCTCCCTCTTCGCCATCGCTTCCTGAGTTGATTACCAGCGTCGAGGCTTGTGCCGGCATCTGGAACGTACCAACATACTCACCGTCGTTCTCAGTCAGCGAGACGTTCGAACCGTTCAGCGTAGCCGTCGGGATCTGTCCCTCAGCGGGAGTCACTGCGATATACACATTTGCACCGCTCTCGAGTGAGTCACCACTGTTGATGGTCTCCTCACTGTCGTTCTTCACGGTCGAGGTACCGCTACCACTCTTCGTGATGGACAGGGCAAAACTAGTTGCCTGGTTCTGACTGTTGCCACCCTCGTTACCACTCTGAGAACCGCCCTGACTCTGGCTGCCGCCATTCTCTGCGTTCTGCGTGTTCTCGTCCTCAGGATCCTCCACGGTT
>JAEENF010000176.1 GCA_016283605.1 Prevotella sp. | reverse complement strand
CCGGCTGTCCGGAGAAATTTGTACCTTTGCCCATAGATTTGAATTTTGATTGTTGCAGATACAAAATTACAAATCTTTGGGGACTTATCGAAAGGTTTGTCCCCATTTTGTTTGGCTCTGTTTCATTATTTTATCGGACACCACTATTTCAGAATTATTAATTTTGTTGTTTACTTTTCATCATGAATCTACTCTTGGAAATGTACCTTACAAATCGACATCCTACTATTTAGGTCGCGGATGTCGGATAGCAGATTCCAAATACCGTCCTCGGAAAGCACGCCACGTTTGAGGTCAGCAGGCAATCGCCCTGCCTCATCGTCAGTAAAATCTTGCTTCCACTCCTCACTGGCATAGTACTTATCGAGGGCCTCGATATCCTCCTGTACGGCCTCATACCTGTCGAGCGCTGCCGAAAGTTCCATCACCGCCGCAGCCGTTCTCTCCAGCCGCAGCTCCATCTGCCTGATGCGTTTTAACTGTTCCATACAGCATTATTTGTTCAGAATCTGCTCAGCGTGCTCCTTGGTCTTCACTTGCTTGCCGGCAAAGATCTGCTCGATAATGCCGTCTTCGTCGATGATAAAGGTGGTGCGGATGGTGCCGAGGGTCTTCTTGCCATACATCACCTTCTCGCCCCAGGCACCCATCGCCTCCATCAGGGTCTTGTCGACGTCCGCAATCAGGGGAAAGGGCAGTTCGTGCTTCTCCTTGAATTTCACGTGCGAGGCTGCAGAATCCTTGCTCACGCCGACCACCTCGTAGCCCGCACCTTGCAACTCGCCGTAATGGTCTCTCAAACTGCAAGCCTCAGCCGTACACCCGCTGGTATTGTCCTTCGGATAGAAGTACAACACCAACTTACGTCCACGATAATCACTCAGACGGATGTCCCGTCCCTGTTCATCCTTGCCCAAAATCTCGGGCGCCTTGTCTCCAATGTTCATAGTCATGATCTGTTAGATAATGCTGCAAAGTTACAACTTTTCCGTCGACAAAACAAATATCTCTAGGCAATTTCTCCATTTCAACGACTGATATTTATCAAAAACTCCTTCATAAAAAGAGAAAAACGGGGGATTAAGACTTTGAATTCTAATACTCCGAATGAAATTTCAAATACTCCAAAAGTTTTTTCGCTTACTCCGATAGTATTGAACAACAATCCCGACCTCCTTCTGGCTAATCACTAAACATTTAGCATGTTTAGATGTTTAGAAGTTTAGTTTTTGTATATATGTAAATATAAAAATAATAATTTTATTTCTTTTATTCTATAAATCCTAAATATCTAAACTCCTAAACTTCGAAACATCTTGGTTTCCAAAGATGAAAAAAGATGGGTCAGAGAAAGCCAGAAGGCGATTTGCGAGACTTCAACCTAAAAAGAACAGGCTGACACCAACGACGGAGATAAAGGCGCCAACAATAGCCTTCCAAGTAATCTTCTCATGGAAGAGCCAATACGAGGGCAGAAGGATGATGATGGGCGTCATAGCCATCAGCGTGGAGGCGATGCCAGCTGCCGTATATTGTACAGCCATCAGCGAGAAACCGACTCCCACAAAAGGACCAAAGATAGTTGTGGCCGTAGCAACAGAAAGTCCCTTTTTATCGCGCATCGCCTCACGCAAATGTCCCATTTCATCGCGATAATGTAACAACAGTAGGAAACCTACGATGCCTGCTATACAACGGTAGAAATTGGCGCTGAAGGGCACCAACCATTCGGGCACGCCCATATCTGCCAAAACCGCCATGTCGTAATGATCCATTCCTATTTTGCTCAACACCAATCCCACGCCTTGACATACGGCTGCACCGATGGCATAAAGCACACCGTTGAGAGGCAGTTTCAGTGACACCTTATGATGTTCGCCTCGCCCGAGTACGGAAATGCTGATACCAAAGAGTGTCACCAACATTGCCACGATGCTCATTGCCGTCATCTGTTGCCCCAGCGTCACCCAAGCCATCAAAGCCGCGGACAATGGAGCCAGCGTCATAAAAAGCTGACCATAACGTGAGCCGATTATTATATAACACTGAAACAAACAGAAATCACCTATGACATAACCTACGAGTCCTGACAGCAGCATCCATCCGCAAGCATCGCCTGATACACCTACAGGCAGCGGATTACCCGTCACCACACCAAAGAGAACCAGCGAGAATACCAACGCCAGTGCCATCCTCAACACGTTTAGCGTAAGATTACCCAGCCGCTTGCTACCGAATTCGCTCAACAATGCTGTCGCTGTCCACGAAAACGCTACGCCTATCGAAATCAGTTCCCCTAAATAAGTCATTGTTCAGTTTTTGGATTGTCCTTTGTTATATTCATTGTGCAAAGGTACAAAATAATTCGTAATTTGTAATTCATAATTCATTTTATTTAATATTTCTTTGAACAAAACAAATTATCTCACAATTATTCATTATCTTTGCACCAAAATATGAAGAAATTAGGATTGTTGCCGCGCATCATCATCGCCATCGTGCTGGGCGTATTGATGGGAAACGTGCTGCCGGAAGGTGTGGTGCGCGTGTTTGTGACATTCAACAATGTGTTCAGCCAGTTCCTGGGCTTTCTCATTCCACTTATCATCATCGGACTGGTGACTCCGGCCATTGCCGACATCGGACGGTCAGCGGGCAAATTGCTGTTGCTGACAGTAGGACTGGCCTATGCAGACACCATTCTTGCGGGACTCTTGGCTTTCTTTACTGGCACAGCCATCTTCCCTGCGCTGATAGATGCAGAACCTTCGATAACGGTAGAAAATGTTCCGAAGCTACAGTCCTATTTCCTTTTGGAGATACCACCCATACTTGACGTCATGGCTGCGCTGGTGAGTTCGTTCGTGATCGGTATCGGCATCGCCTATACCGACTCGCCGACACTGAAGAAAGGCTCTTCTGAGTTCCGCACCATCATCGAAAAGACCATCGCGAAGGCCATTATCCCGCTACTGCCGCTTTATATCTTCGGCATCTTCCTCAGTATGACCTATGTAGGCGAGGCATATCATATCATTGTAGTGTTTGGCAAAATCATCTGCATTATCTTCGTGCTGCACATCGTCATCCTCATCTATGAGTTCTTCATTGCCGGCGGACTGGCCCGCAAGAATCCGCTGCGATTGCTACTGAATATGCTGCCAGCCTATATGACAGCCTTGGGCACCTCGTCGAGTGCTGCCACAATTCCTGTCACGTTAAAGCAGACCAAAAAGAACGGCGTGAGCGATGACATCGCCAGTTTCTGCATTCCTCTCTGCGCCACCATCCATCTCTCGGGCTCGATGATGAAGATCACCTGCTGCGCACTCACCGTCTGTCTCATCGGCGGACTGCCACACAACCTGCCACTCTTCCTCCATTTCATCGTGCTTCTGGCCATTTGTATGGTAGCAGCCCCTGGTGTGCCTGGCGGAGCAGTGATGGCGGCATTGGGGCCGATGGCCGGCATTCTCGGCTTCGATCCAGAGGCTCAGGCGCTGATGATTGCCCTCTACATTGCAATGGACTCCTTCGGCACCGCCTGCAACGTCACTGGCGACGGCGCGCTTGCCATCATCATCAACCGTCTACATAAAAAAAGATGAAACGATTCCTGCCTCATGTTGTTGCGTTTCTGGTGGTAGCCATCTGGGGGACAACGTTTGTTTTTACCAAGTTGCTGCTGCTGGGCGGACTGACGGCAGCTCAGATATTCATCCTGCGCTTCATCATCGCCTACATTTTGCTGTTGAGCTATTGTCTCGCGAGGGGAATCCGCTGGTTAGCAGATAGCTGGCGCGACGAACTGCTGATGGTGGCATTGGGCGTGACAGGAGGCTCGCTCTATTTCCTGACGGAGAACTCTTCCATGAACTACACCACGACCACCAACACCAGCATTATTGTCAGCCTCTGTCCGCTTTTCGCCTCGGCTTTCATCGGGTTCTTCTACAAATCTGAGCGGCTAAGTCGCTTGCAAACCTTTGGCACGCTGATGGCGGCGGCAGGAGTCATTGTGGTTGTCATGAATGGGCATTTCGTATTGCGCCTCTCGCCACTGGGTGATACATTAGCCTTCGCCGCCTGCCTTTGCTGGGCGTTCTACAGCCTGCTCATGATACCCGCCAACAAACGCTACGATACGGTATTTGTCACCCGCAAAGTATTCTTCTACGGTCTGCTGTCGATGATACCATATTTAATAGTACATCCCGAGATGAATATCCATCTGCTGTTCAGCAAGCCCCATTTGGCGTGGAACCTGCTGTTCCTTGGATGCGTAGCTTCCATGCTGTGTTTCCTGGCGTGGAACTGGGCACTGAAGCAGTTAGGCGCCGTTGTCGTCACGAACTATGTTTACCTAAACCCCGTCACCACCATCGTCTTCGCCTGGCTCCTCCTTGCCGAAGAGATCACCCCGTGGTTCATTCTCGGCACCGTGCTCATCCTTCTTGGTATGTACCTTGCGGATCGACATTCTCATATACGTGTTCCTCATTGCCGGCGTACTGGAGTACGTCGCCTACGTAGTGAATAAGACACACAACTTGTAGAATAAGAGCCTCTTGCTCATCGTTAAGTGCCTTTTGATGCGCAATAAGCGCCTCTCCCCAATAAATAGAGAATCTTACTTCTTAAACATCTTGCTCATGCTGTGCAGGTATTCCGTCGGCGTGATACCGAAAGCGAATTTGAAGGCGCTGTTGAATGCTGCTGAATTACTGAACCCACACTTGCTAACCATTTCGTCCATTGAGCAGTCCGAATGCTCCATAAGTATCTTTGCGGCATATTCTGCACGTAAAGAGTCGATATAATCAAGTGTTCGTTCAGGATCCTTATAGCGTGGAACCAACTGGCAGAACGTCTCCACATCGACACCCATAAAATCAGCCAATGCCTGCTGGTCGAAATCTGGATCCGTAAAGGGTTTCTCCTTGTTCACGCGGGCGTCCATCTTCACGTAGAAAGCCTGACTACCGTCCGTCTGTACAGTTTTGGCAGCCTTCGACTTCGGCCGCTGGTTCTTCTTTATTACCTCTTCCTGCTCATCAAACGACAATGCCCCTTCGGCCACAATGGCCCGATAGTCATCCAACGCATTGAGTATTCGGAGAAGCTGCTCGTTTCGCCGACTGACAACCCTATTATAATACAGGCCAAAGCCAACCAACACAAGAAGTATGAAAACAACGATTAACAGTGCCAAAATGATAGCGTCGGCCTGAGCCAACGTCAATACCTGGGCGTGGCAGTATGAAGTTACCAGTAAAAGTAACGGGATGGTTAAGGCGATTCTCTTTCTCATATCTATATGAATTTGGTTGCAAAATTAAGCAAAAATATCCAAACTTCCAAGCCCTGAGTGCTTTTCAGAGCACATTTTGTAAATTTCGGAACATTTTTGTAAATTTTGAAAGTCGTGGGGTCAAATATTCATGTCTCAACAACAAAAAGAGCACCGCAGGAGTATCTGCAGTGCTCTTATAATAGAATAATGTACGAGCGATTAGTCTGCGAGCTTAGCCTTAATCATCTCGCGGTTGAGGCGAGCGATGTTGGCGATAGTCTCGTTCTTCGGACAGACGGCCTCGCAGGCGCGAGTGTTGGTGCAGTTACCGAAGCCGAGCTCGTCCATCTTGGCGATCATGTTCTTCACACGACGGGCAGCCTCTACGCGACCCTGGGGAAGCAGGGCGAGCTGAGAAACCTTAGACGACACGAACAGCATAGCTGAACCGTTCTTACAAGCAGCGACGCAAGCGCCACAGCCGATGCAAGATGCGCAGTCCATAGCCTCGTCGGCATCCTCCTTCGGAATCAGGATAGCGTTGGCATCCTGAGCCTGACCTGTGCGGATGGTGGTGTAACCACCAGCCTGGATGATCTTATCGAAGGCACCGCGGTCAACCATACAGTCCTTAATCACGGGGAAGGCTGCTGAGCGCCAAGGCTCTACGGTGATGACGTCGCCATCATTGAAGCGACGCATGTAGAGCTGACAGGTTGTAGCACCACGCTCGGTGAGTCCGTGAGGCGTACCGTTGATGTAGAGCGAGCACATACCGCAGATACCCTCGCGGCAGTCGTGATCGAATACGAAGGGCTCCTTGCCTTCGTTGATGAGTTCCTCGTTCAGGATGTCAAGCATTTCGAGGAACGAGGTATCATCGGGAATATCGTGCATCTCGTGCGTATCGAAATGTCCCTGGTCCTTGGGGCCGTTCTGGCGCCAGAACTTAATAGTGAAACTTATGTTTTTAGCCATAATTTACTTATTTTTATTAATGATGCGATAAGCTATAATCAGACACAGTAACTGATACAATCCAAATATTATAAAAATTAATGATCGCAAAGGAATAATACTACCATAACTAATAATATCTGAAATTCCAATTACTATGAAACACACAGAAGCAATAGCACAACTTTTCAACAATTGCTTTGGATCTTTCCAGCCTGAGAATAACTCTTTCAGCGTCATTTGTTAATTCTTATAATTTCTGGTTTGAACCTTGATTGCCTCGTACTCCAGCGGCTCCTTGATGAGCTCGGGCTCGTTGCCCTTGCCTTTGTACTCCCAGCAGCCTACGTAGAAGTAGTTCTCGTCGTCGCGCTTAGCCTCGCCTTCCTCGGTCTG
>JAEENF010000175.1 GCA_016283605.1 Prevotella sp. | reverse complement strand
CGGATCTACACGGACAAGTCTCCAAGTGATGCCATCGTAGACAAAGGAACCTTTCTCCTGCAGTTCACGCAGCGCCTTACGAGAGATAAAGGCGAAGGTGCCTTTAGACTCGTAGACAGCGCCGTCGGCAGGGATGTCCCAACAGAAGTTTGCGCCATGCTCTACAATGGAACGGGGGATTCTGTAGGTCGCCTCCTTACAGGTGACAATCAGCGTGTCGCCTTGCCAACCGTAGGTCAGAGGCCATGTGCGATATTGACGGTTCAGCGTAAAGGCGATATTGTATTTTTGCTTTTGAATAGCCTTATCGGAGTTTACAGTAAGTAAACCCGAGGTTTGCTTACTGTAAACCGGCAGTTTAGTGTCGGTAAACTCCGAGGTCTTCAGTGGAGACTTTTTGGATGATACGTAAAAGGTGATTTCCCCACCTTCCATCAGGTCGGCATGTTCCAGGCGGGCATCTTCCAGAACCTTACCATTCAACATGACTTTCTCAAAATGCGTGCCTTTGCCTTTTGTGATGCCTCGAAGTGTCTTGCCGTTTGAGAGTAGCAGCGCCCATTCAGGAATCAGTGGCACATGCAACAGATAATAGCTCTGGCCCGCATTGGGATAGAGACCCATCATGTGGAAGACGAGCCAAGAAGACATCGCCCCACTGTCATCATTGCCAGGCAGACCGTCTGGTGTATCGCTGTAGTTCTCGCTGATGATCTGCCGCACACGATCTGAGGTCAGATCCGGACGTCCTATCCAGTGATAAAGACAAGGCGTGAGGAACGAAGGCTCGTTGCCCACGTTATAGCGTTTGCGGTCGAAGAACATATCGAGGCGTTTGCGGAAAGCCTCTGCCCCGCCACACGCCTCAATCAATCCTGGCACATCATGAGGAATGCTCAGCGAATACTCCGCAGAGAGGGCTTCGTAGAAGAAGGTGCTCCACCAAGGCAGATACCAGGGTGCCACCTTTGTGATAGGCGTATAAGGTATCTGAGGATGGAAGACCTTAGATTTGCCCCAGGGTACAGAGTCAAGCCAACGGCCTGCGGCATCGCGAGGCATGATATAGCCCTTCACATCGTCCCACTCATAATCAGCACGCCAGAGGTTCTTCCAATTGGCCGACTGTTTCAGATAGCGTTCGTAGATATCCATACGACCTAAACCCTTCGCCACTTCTGCGATGCAATAGTCATCGTAGGCATATTCGATGGTTCGCGTACCTGCACGATCGATGCCGTAGGGAACATAGCCATATTTCAGGTACTCTGGCAGTCCCCCTCGTCCGTGTTTCTCGTGGTCTGCCCCAGGATCTGCCTCAGCATCCTTCAGCATCGCCTCAAGTGCATAGTCATAATCAATACCCTCTAATCCTTTCATAAAGGCATCGGCAATGACAACCTCCGCATTCGAGCCGCCCTGCGTTCGTCCGTTGCAGTCACCACTACGGGCATCGGGCATATAACCCTCACGCTTGTAGATGTTAAGAAGCGAATTGACGATATCCACCTCGCGCTTGGGATCGAGCAAGGTGAGGAGCGGAGAAGAACTGCGATAAGTGTCCCAGATGGCATAGTAATCATCGTAATAAGGTGTCTCCGTCCATTTGGGATTCTCACCGCTCTTATCTACAGGCATCAGCATCGTATGATAGAGCGCCGTATAAAACATCCGCTTCTGAGCCTCAGCGCCTTCGATCTGCACACGACTCAGTACCTGTTCCCAACTCTCGCGCAACTTACTCAATTGCGTATCGAAGTCGCACTCGGGTATATTCCGCTTCGCCTGCTGCGTGCTGACATACGAAATACCTACTTTGATATTTACACAGGGGGACAGGAACCTTGTGCAAGCCTGCACAAGGTTCCTGTCCCCCTGTGTAAACGGCTGATCGCTGACCAGACAGAAATAGACAGTATAGGCATCGCCATTGTTCCAGCCACCACGAATGCGCGAGTAGCCCCGTACCTCGTGATCATTCACCACTTCAACCTCGCCCCCTACGAACTGTTGTTGCTCCCGACGATCAGGGATAGGATTCTTGCCCAAATAATGCGTGGCATCAATTAACAATCCGGAGTTAGAGGTGGTAGGATAGTGAATGCGATAGAAAGCACAGCGTTCTGAGGCCGTGATCTCTGTCTTAATACCATTCTCAAAGGTCGTTGAATAATATCCTAATGCGATCGTTTCTTCCTTTCTCTTCTGCGCAAAGTCCGTACTAGTCCGTGTCATTCCGTGGCCGATAATCGGTTGAATCAGTATATTCCCGTATTTCTGGCCACCGCCCGTACCGCTGACATGCGTCTGTGAGAAACCCGTCACCACCTCTGGCATCGGCGCCCAGCCCGCATTCGGTTTCACCGTACAGTCTGGTCCCGGCTTACACATCCCAAATGGCATCGAAGGCCCTGGGAACGTACGTCCCACACCCTCACTGCCAATCCGAGGATCGACATACGTCCAGACCTGTGCCACTCCCGCCAAAGCAAGAGCCAGGAAGGTTGTTATTAGTAATAATCGTTTTAGGCTCATACCGTCATTTTAGAATTAGGGACTGGGGTGAGTCTTCCGGAACTCATCGAGCTGCTTGAAGCAGTGTCGGTCGATGATCTCCTCAAGTTTGCGGTCGTGATTGTATCGGATGAAATGGAGGGGATCTCCAAACTGCATCAGACAACCGTTCTCCTTCGTATAAGGCACCCATGCAGGATCCGAACGTAAAACAGGGAAAGGTGCCGAATTGCGGATTTCGGGCGAATCGGGATTGCCGGTATGGGCGAAATGGGCCCAGACGTCACTCAGGAGATCAGCCCAGGGCTTGTTGTTTGCGATCTCTGCTGCCGACAACTGGTTGGTGTAGTGGTGCAGCACGTCGAAGCAGTACTTCAACTCTGCACCGTGGGCAGAGCCTTTCTCGCCTGCACCGCCTTCTTTCACTGTGTACATATAGATATAGGTATCAGCCTTACGCTTACCACCGATGGCATCAGCGGTGATGATGGTCTTCGGACGGAACAGCCAGTCGATGCACAGCAGGTCCTGTGGCAACCGTTCGAGGGTTCCTAAGGGATAGGCTTCCATATAGGCGCTGATGTAGGCATCGGTCTCGTCGCCAAAGGTGCGCTCCAATTCCTTGCGGGCCTGTTCGAAGGTGACCTCCTGACCATAACGTGCGCGCTGCAGTTCATTGAACGTCGTACCGATCAACAATGGAATATCGTCGCTGATGCTGGCGAAGGCCGGCTGGAAGGGCTGTTGCAGCAGCACCTCCCCATCAGGTGTAGGTCCAAAGCCCCACATCATCGGCGTACCTGGCCTGCGGGTGCCGATGCTGGCAGCCATTGCACGCTGACCAGCAGCGTAGAGATCCTTATAGGATACATCCTTGAGCTTGTCGACCGTCTTCTTCGTGAGACCCAGTTCCTTGAGCACGGCCTCGCCCAATTCCTCTGTCATCGCCTTGGTATTGACATTGAGGATGGTGCCGCTCATGATGATGGCCTTATGGAAGAGCCCCTTGGCCTTGGGCATACACATCAGCGTACCCACCTTGCCACCACCGCCTGATTCTCCGAAGATCGTGACGTTATTGGGATCGCCGCCGAAGTTGGCGATATTATCGCGTACCCATTCCAAAGCCCGCACGGCATCGAGCATGCCGACGTTGCCTGAGTACTTATATTTCTTGCCACAGGTAGAAAGGTCGAGGAAGCCGAGGATGTTCAGACGGTGGTTGATGCTCACCACCACCACATCTTTCTTCGCCAGACACATACCCGGATCCCAAGCCGACGTACCACTGTCGAAGCCACCGCCATGCAACCAGAACATGACGGGCTTCTTCGCCTTCAGATCCGTAGTCCAGACATTGAGCACACAGCACTGCTCCGACATCTCGTCTTCCGACATCGGACGGTTCGTCTGCTGCATGGTCATCGGTCCCCAGTGATCACAGACTCTCACGCCCTTCCACTTCTTAACAGGTTGTGGCGGCATAAAGCGTTCCACCCTGGCGTATGGAATACCAAGGAAACCCATCGAGCCTTCCTGGTCAATACCTTTCACCAAGCCAGACTCTGTCTTGACTATCATCTTGTCTTGTTGCTGCGCCATGCAAGCCATTGTCAACAGCATGGCTATCGTAGATAATACTATAGTTCGTTTCATATCACTGCTATTTGTGCGCAAAGATACAAAATTTTGGGAAATTAAGTACAAAAGAATACCATTTTTATGTAGTTATACCCAAAATTTTGTATCTTTGCACACAAAATGGACTGGATTAAATGGTGCGTCGACTCTCTCTCCTGCTTTTAGCTGTATGGACAGCCGTTTGCAGTATGGCTCACGAGACCATACTGACAGAAAGATATAATCTGTCGTATCTTGATCTTAGCAATGGCCTGCCCCATAATAATGTCAGTTGTTTATTTACTGATTCCAACGGTTTCCTATGGATTGCCACATACGGAGGCGGTCTTGTGCGATATGACGGATATGGTATGATGTCGCCCGTTTTGGGGTTACGCAGCCTTTCATGCAAGAGCATCGCAGAAGACCGTTTTAAGCGACTTTGGGTAGCCTTCGACGAGGGCATCAACATTATCGACTTGCGTACGATGCTACCTGTTATCCCAAAGTCTGTCCATGAGGAAATCAGCAAGCTACTCAACAGTTCAGGTGTCAAGACTTATTGCGACACATTGGGACGAATCTGGCTGATTACCAGCAGGGAGATCTATCTTCTTACGTTCGATGAAAACGGGCTGGTGAATCATGTGGCAACCATGAATTACATGAGCAACACACCAGACATCTGTATTTCCGACGTGGAAGGCAACGGCAAACCATGGGTCGGAATTGATAATGGACTCTACCGTTTAACAGAACAGAATGGCCGCCTCA
>JAEENF010000174.1 GCA_016283605.1 Prevotella sp. | reverse complement strand
GCAACATCATCGCTGCAAAGACGATGGCGGCGACAATGGTATAAAGGGCGATGTCCTTTAAGGGATAGTTGAGAGGGTAGTACTTCTGTCCTACGATATAGGAGATCACCATCGCCACACCGTAGCCGGCGACACCGCCCCAGGCACAGGCCATATAGCCGTACTTCGGTACGAAGAAGAAGTTCACGGCCAGGAGCACAAGGCATCCGATGCCGGAGAACCACGCGCCCCAGATGGTCTTGTCGATGATCTTATACCAGAACGACAGGTTGAAGTAGATACCCATCATGATTTCTGCCGCCATCACAATCGGTACAACCTTTAGACCCACCCAGTATTCAGGGCGTCGGATGATGTATTTCAGGATATCGAGATAGCCCACGACCATCAGGAAGGCCAGCAGGGTGAAAATGATGAAGTACTTCATCGCCTGTTCATACATCTCGTGCTGTCCTTTTTCCTTGACACCCGAGAATACAATCGGCTCGTAGGCGAAGCGGAAGGCCTGGGTAATCATCGCCATGATCATCGCAATCTTCGAACAGGCACCGTAGATGCCGAGCTGTTCCAACATGTCACTGCCCTCGTACATATAGGGGAAGAGCATCTTGTCGGCCGTCTGGTTCAGGATTCCAGCAATACCGAAGACGAGTATCGGCCATGTGTAGCTGAGCATCGTGCGTAACAACTTCGTGTCGAGTCGCCAACGGAAACCCGTGTACTCTGTAATGAGACATACGGCGAGCATCGCTGTACAGACGAGGTTGATATAGAAGGCATAACCGACATCCTTACCGTCCATCCAGGCGAAGTAGATAAGATTCAGCAGGATACTCACAGCGATGTTCAACAGTTTCAGCGATGCGAACTTGATGGCTTTCTTCTGCTGGCGCAGGTGAGCAAAAGGGATACAGAGGAATGCATCGATGGCCACCGTCACCGCCATTACCCATACCCATTCCGGATGATCGCCATAACCCATCAACGAACTGATGGGGTTGATGAAGAGAATGACTAGTGCGGCAAAGAGCGCAGAGACGGCTCCCACGCTGATGAGCGTGGTGGAATAGACCACCTGCGAGTCGGTATGTGTCTTGTTGGTAAAGCGGAAATAGGTGGTCTCCATACCGAAGGTGAGGATTACCAGGATCAGCGCTACATAGGCGTACATGTTGGTGATGACGCCATAGCCGCCCGAGGCTGCTGAGAGCTGGGCGGTATAGAGTGGCACGAGCAGGTAGTTAAGAAATCTACCGATGATACTCGAGAGACCATAAATGGCCGTATCCTTCGCGATGTTCTGTAGTTTACCCATAAGTTGTCTTAGTTGTCAAAGTTGTCGTAATTAACTGAAGAACATATATGCGATTGCTATCGCCGCTATGATTCCTGCCAGGTCTGCCAGCAGTCCACAGGTCACAGCGTGACGGGTCTTCACGATACCCACGCTGCCGAAGTAGACGGCGAGGATATAGAAAGTCGTATCTGTCGAACCTTGGAAGATACAACTCAGACGACCGATAAACGAGTCAGCACCGTATGTGGTCATCGCATCCACCATCATGCCTCGCGCTCCGCTGCCTGACAGAGGTTTCATCAGGGCTGTGGGCAGGGCACCCACGAAATCGCTGTTGCCACCACAGGCTTCCACGCACCATCCGATGCCGTCGGTGAGCATATCCATCGCTCCAGAAGCACGAAAAACGCCGATTCCAACGAGAATAGCCACCAGGTAAGGGATGATTCTTACAGCTGTCGTAAAACCATCTTTGGCACCTTCGATGAAGGCATCGTAGACGTTCACCTTCTTTCGGATACCGGCCAGGATAAAGGCGATGATAATCAGCATGAGCATAATGTTGGCTGCTGAAGTACTTACCGTATTCATCAGCACGGAATCGAGTTGTCCGAAGCCCCAGATGATGGCGGCTACTACGAGGGCTGCGCCACCGAGTGTCAGGAGGATTGTGCGGTTCAGCAGGTTGATCTTCTGGAAAAGGCTTGTGATGATGATACCTGCTAGCGTCGAGAAGAACGTAGCCAGTAGGATGGGGATAAACACGTCTGTTGGCTGGGCGGCTCCCATCTGTGCACGATATACGAGAATAGAGATTGGTATCAGCGTCAGACCACTGGTGTTCAGTACCAAAAACATGATCATCGGATTCGTCGCGGTATCCTTCTTGGGGTTCAGCTCCTGCAACTGTTCCATCGCCTTCAGACCAAGGGGTGTGGCGGCATTGTCGAGACCCAGCATGTTGGCCGCGATGTTCATGAAGATAGAACCCGTTACGGGGTGACCCTTTGGAATGTCTGGGAACAGTTTGGTAAAGATGGGACTCAGTAGACGGGCGAGAACATTCACCACACCACCCTTCTCGCCAATCTTCATGATGCCGAGCCAAAGCGACAAAACGCCTGTCAGTCCTAAGGAAATTTCAAACGCGGTCTTCGACGAAGAAAACGTCGAATCCATCATGGCCGGGAAAACTTCGAAGTCTCCCAGAAACACCAGTTTCACCAGCGCAATGACAAAGGCGATGATGAAAAATGCGACCCAAATCCAATTCAGTACCATACTGCGTGCAAAGTTACACATTTTTTTCGAATTACACAATAGGAACCATCGCGAAAGTGTACGTGCCTACGCAATTTTTGCGGGAAGGCTTCCTAACAATTGTTGGAAAGCCAACGAAAAAGTTTTGGAAGGCCTTCTAAAAAATGGGGGTATATTTGGCATGCTTCCAATTACTCTGAGAGTATTCTACGATACTCCGAAAGTATTTTGTGATAGTCTAGGAGTATTCCTCAATAAGACAGGATTATTTTCCGATAACTCTAATGTAAAAAAGAAAAGGGCGGCTACTCGCGCAGCCGCTCCCTTTCCAAAATTATTTATTTAAGTACTTGATGTATCAATTACCACCAGATAACAGATGGATCCTTAACATATTTCAAGAAATTCGGATAATATGTTTCAATGTTAACACGCTCATCAGGAATCAGGAATGTTGTCTTTACAGCAAGCTTGGCTGCAGGTTGTCCTTGCTTAGCCTCAAGTGTAATCCAAATGGGATTCTCTTTAGTACCCTTGTTTACTTCAATCACAATGTCATTACCTCTATTGCTCTTATTGCAACTTACTGTGAACGGTTGTGCAACAGCTCCATTTACATCAG
>JAEENF010000173.1 GCA_016283605.1 Prevotella sp. | reverse complement strand
CACACCCTTTGGTGTCAGCGGCAAGGTTTCAAAGTTGTTATAGATCAGCGCATGCCGACCATCCTGCAACGTGACGGCGTCGGTACCGCTCTGATTGTTCTCCACCTCGGTAAGCGTGACTGGCGTCCAGGTGTCACCGTTATCGCTGCTGAAACTCGTGGCGAGACGGGCGTTGTGAGTACGCATCAGCACCTGCAGACGACCGTCCTTCAACTTCAGGATCGAGGGCTGGATACAGTCGATGGGGTGCGACTTCATATCATCGGTCTTCGTGGCTTCTGTGCTCTCGACAGGTATCCACTTCCAGTTCAGATCCTTGACAGCCTTACCTTTCTTCCACTGTCCGTCGCTCAGGTCGAGAATCTCCATGTGGAAGCGCCAGCCGTTACCCTCCGTCGACGAAGGACACAGCAGACGATTGCCGATCAGTTCGGGCTTGTTCTTGATAGGACCGAGGTAAGCACGACCTTCTGCGTCGTAGCCCAAAGGTTCCTTATCGCTCCAGGTTCGTCCGCCGTCCTTAGATTTCGCCAGCCACCCCGTCCAGTCGCCTACGCTACTGCCGATCTTGAAGAAGAGCCACAGTTCACCATTGGGCATCTCAAAGAGCACAGGGTTCCAGCAGGCCTTGCGCTTCAGCGTCGAGGGTACATTCTCAAGACGCGTGGTCTTGGTGATGTAGTCGTAAGTCGTTTCGTCAGTCAGACCCTTTTTACTGGGCAGACCACTGAACTTTCGACGGATAGGACCGTTCGTAGCTGGTGTGGTATCATCCTTCATACCCGTCAGTCCTGCGAACTTTGCACGGGCATCGCTCAGGTCCAGCACACCGTCGGCAGCGAGTATAGGAGCGCTCCAGGTGTCGGAGCCTTTCTTCTTGATGTTCACCCAGATACAGACGTCAGGGTCTTTCTCGTGGGTTCCTCCGAAATAGCCTGCCACAAGGTCGCCATTCTTCAGTTCAACGATGGTAGAGGCGTGTGCCTCGGGGAAGTAAGTATGCTCATACAGGAACTGATCCTTCAGAATCGCTTCATGACGGGTGGGAATGTCGCAGGCGAAGTGGTACTTGCCGGAACCTGTTTCCTGCGTCGTACCGTCGGGCAGACAGATGGTCGCCGTTGTGTTGCAGGGCACTTCTACGTCCCACTCCACATGTTGCAGCGTCTTCTTCCAGCTGCTGACGATCTTACCGTAGGGCGAGTCGTAGCTGACGTTAGCCCATTCGCAGTTCTGGATATCGAACGAGGGCTTGAGCACAATATGATTGGCGTCTCTTTTGATGCCGCCCAGATATTCGTAGCACCATGTGAGCAGATCGCCCAACAGCATCACGTGATTGCCTGAGTTCATCTTGGGGTTGGCCTTATCGCCGTTCCACAGCTCCCAGATCGTGGTGGCGCCGTTTTCCGTCATATAGCCCCAGGATGGGTATTTCTTTTGGGTGGCAAGGAGCCATGCTACGTCGGCAAAGCCGTTATCGCTCAGACCTCTGAGGAGCCACGAGATGCCGATGACACCACAAGACACATGCCCCTTGTTCTGGACGCAGATGTTTGCGACAATCTGCTTCACCACATCCGCCTTGCAGTCGTCGGGCACAATACTCAGCGCCAGAGGCAGGAGGTTCGCCGTCACCGTATTATTACCATAATATATAGAGTCGGGATAGAGCACATGACCAGGACGCAGACTTGTGCCTCGCTTGACGGTCAGGAAGTGTTTGTTGAATGCCGTCGTCATCTGCTCGCGGATAGGTCGCCAATAGCTCGCCTCACAGCCCCACTGCTCCATCAGCTGCAGGGTGCGGATGATATATGCGGTGGAGATGAGCGTGACGTCCGTCTTGCGCGCATCGTCTTGTGAATGGATGAGATCCAGTTTTTCCGGTGGTACGCACCAGTCGGCATACTTCCCACAATGGATGATGTCGTCCTTAGAGTATTCCTCAATGATGTGCTGCACCCATTTCTTGATGGCGGGATAGCTCTTGTCGATGGCCTCGCGGTTGCCATACTGCCGCCAGAGCATATCACAACCGAAGGGCAGTGCTGCGGCCCATGCCACATCATCGCTGTAGTAGTTCCAGAAGGCTGGCGCTACGTCGGGGATACAGCCGTCCGTACGCTGTGCCTCACAGATGTCACGCATCCATTTGGTATAGAGACGCTCATTATCAAAGAGGAAGCTTTCACCCAACGATCCCATCGTCCTGTCGCCCAGCCAAGGCTGACGCTCGTCGCGCTGCGGACAGTCGACAGGCATTCCTTTGTAGTTGTCCAAAATTCCCCACCAGGCATTCTGCATCACTTTGTTCAGGATGGTATCCGAACACTCGAAATGTCCTGTGGTCTGCATCTCGTCAGCCACCACTTCCGCGATAAGGTCGTCCTTGGCAACAGTCTTCAGTCCGATGACCTCTGCAAACTTAAAACCGTGATAGACGAATGTCGGCGTCCACCAACGGCCGTTGCCTTCCTCACCGTTACAGACGTAAATATCCGTCGAGCGGGCATTACGGAAGTTTTCGCGGTAGAGTGTGCCGTCGTCGTTCAGTTTCTCGGCATAAACGATGCGGATAGTATCGCCCTTCTGTCCTCGGACACGCACCTTCAGCCATCCTGCTATATTTTGACCGATGTCGACGATGTTCCCTTTTACGGATACTGGTTGTATCTGCTTCAGGACTTTCATACCAGGTGTCATCTGGGCTGTGAGATAGGCCTGCGGGATGTCCGTACGTTCGGCCTTCAGCCATTTCGAATCGTCATAGCCTACCTCGCTCCAACCCGTCATCTCCCTGCGGGCGTCATATTCCTCACCGTCGTATTCGTTGTTGGCGCGGATAGGTCCGTCGGCGGTCACCTTCCAACCCTTATCATCGGTCTGCAGACGCTGGGTGCTGCCGTCCGTATATTCCACGATGACATTGATGCGGCACTTGGGATAGCCGAAGGTATGAATCTTATAGGGCTTATGCTGCTGCATAGGGAAATAACGCCCGTTGCCCAAAACGATGCCGAGACAGATGTCAGATGTATGATGCGAGATGTCAGATGTATGATGTGAGATGTCAGATGTGATGTCATACGTGTTGTAATAGATGGTCTTACGATAGTCTGAGGGCACAGGCTGCAGCACGCCGTCGCCCATACGCTGACCGTTCACATAGAACTCGTGCAGTCCGATGCCGGCCACATAGGCCGTAGCGCGACGGATCGCCTTGTCTTTCAGCTGGAACTCCTTGCGCAGATAGCGCGCGGCCATACGCGTGTGCATACCTCTTTCCTCTTCAGGCAACAGTTGTTCCAGACCTATCCAATAACCCGTCCATTTGCCTTCGTCGAGCAGGCCGATGGTGAAACACTCCTCGCTGCTCCAGTCTGTCTCTCCGGCGGTGGTCCACACCTTCACCTTCCACGTGCAAGTGGTATTGCTC
>JAEENF010000172.1 GCA_016283605.1 Prevotella sp. | reverse complement strand
GTATGCGTATCGTTGTCGATGTGAAGCGCGATGCCAATGCCAACGTGCTGCTGAACAAGCTCTTCAAGATGACCGCTCTGCAGAGCTCGTTCTCTGTCAACAATATTGCCCTGGTAAAGGGTCGTCCTCGTCTGCTCTCATTGAAGGAGTGTGTGAAGTACTTTGTGGAGCACCGTCACGATGTGACCATCCGTCGCACCAAGTACGATCTGCGCAAGGCTCAGGAGCGTGCCCACATCCTCGAGGGTTTGATTATTGCCGTCAACAATATCGATGAGGTGGTACACATTATCCGCAACAGTAAGACGCCGACCGATGCCCAGCGTAACCTCGAAGCCCGCTTCGAACTCGATGAGCTCCAGTCGAAGGCTATTGTTGACATGCGTCTGGCACAGTTGACTGGCCTGCGTGTGGATCAGCTCCATCAGGAGTTCGACGACCTGCAGAAACTCATTGCCGACTTGCAGGAAATCCTCGACAACCCCGAGCGTTGTAAGGAGGTGATGAAGAACGACCTGCTTGAGGTGAAGGAGAAGTATGGTGACGAGCGTCGTACAGAGATTATCCCGTTCGACCACGAGTTCAATGCCGAGGACTTCTATCCTGATGATCCTGTGGTGATTACCATCTCGCACATGGGTTACATCAAGCGTACGAAGCTCGATGAGTTCCACGAGCAGGGCAGGGGAGGCGTAGGTGCCAAGGCCGCCCGTCATCGCGACAACGACTTCACAGAATATATCTATCCTGCCACGATGCACAACACGCTGCTCTTCTTCACCCAGAAGGGTCGCTGCTACTGGCAGAAGTGCTACGAGATTCCTGAGGGCGACAAGAACTCTAAGGGCCGTGCAATACAAAATATGCTGAATATCGAGCCTGATGACTCCATCAATGCCGTGCTGCGTATCAAGAACTTCAACGACGAGGAGTTCATGCAGTCGCACTATGTAGTCTTCGCCACCAAGCAGGGTATCATCAAGAAGACCCGTCTCGATGCCTATAAGAACGTACGTGCTGCAGGTGTCATCGCCATCAATATCAATGAGGGCGACGAGGTGGTAGGCGTTCGTCTGACCAACGGTCACAACGAACTGTTGATGGCTAACCGCAACGGTCGTGCTGTTCGTTTCGATGAGAACGACGTACGTACGATGGGTCGTGTGGCTACTGGTGTGATCGGTATGCGTCTCGACGGTGGTGATGACGAGGTCGTCGGTATGGTTTGCGTGAACGATCCTAACGAGGAGACCATCATGGTGGTATCTGAGAATGGCTACGGTAAGCGTTCTGAGGTCGAGGATTATCGTAAGACCCTGCGTGGCGCCAAGGGTGTGAAGACCCTCGCTGTGACTGAGAAGACCGGCCGTCTGGTGGCTATCAAGGTGGTTACTGATGAGAACGACCTGATGATCATCAACAAGAGCGGTATTCTGATTCGTCTGAAGGTGGCTGATGTACGTGTGATGGGACGAAACACCCAGGGCGTGCGTCTGATCAACCTCACCAAGAAGAACGATACCATCGCCTCTGTATGTAAGGTGATGCACTCTCAGGCTGAGGAAGAGGATATCGAAGAAGCAGAAATCGTCAATGAGGAGTCCACAGAGGCAGTAGACACTCCGCTGATTGAAACTCCTGATAAAGAGTAAATACAACAATTAATAATAACGTTCAACCAATTTTTTATCGCTTATGAAAAAATTATTGATGATGGCAATGATGGTGGTAGCAAGCTCTACCGCATTTGCCGGTGACAGTGATGCTTTGAAGGCTATCCTCAAGGCAAAGGACTTTGCTGAAGCTGAAGCTCTTGTTAAGAGCAGTCTTGGACAGTTAGCTAACGACCAGGAAAAAGCGAAGGCTTACAACAAGCTTGTCGAGCTTGCTTTCGAGAAATACAAGAAGGAAGATGACACCAAGACCACCAATCAGGTGATGCAGAAGAATGACCCGATTGATAAGGAGGGAATGGTTCTTGCCGGCATGAATGCTCTGAACTATGCTATCGAATGTGACAAGTATGATATTCTGCCTGATGCCAAGGGAAAGGTGAAGCCAGCCTTCCAGAAGAAGAATCAGGATCGACTGAAGAGTGTTCGTATTGGGGTGCTGAATGGTGGTATCGACTATGCTAACGACAATAAGAACGAGGATGCCCTGAAGTGTTTCGAGGCCTATATGAACTCTGCTAAGGCTGCGCTGTTCGAAGGCGTAGAAGGTGTTGCAGTCAACGATCCTAATCGTGGTGTAGCTGCTTTCTATGGCGGTCGTGCTGCTGCCCAGCTTAAGGATTTTGCTAAGGCTACTGATTTCTTCAAGGTAGGTGTGCAGGATACTGCCAAGCAGATCCACGATCTCTCTTTCGAGTTCCTGCTCTATTCTATGCGTATGTCTCAGAACACTAAAGCTGACAGCGTGAAGTACCTGAATGACATCAAAGAGCTTTATGGACAGTATCCTGACAACGAGCAGGTCTATGGTGCACTGTCTGATGCCGTTATCCAGCAGGGTACTAGCGAGGAGGTTATCCGTCTGGCAGACGAGTTTGCTGCCAAGAATCCCGTTTCTTCACTTCCTCACGTCTACAAAGGCTATCTGTTGATGCAGCAGAAGAAGTACGACGAGTCGATTGCTGAATTTGACAAGGTCAGCGAAGATAATAAGGCAATTTTCCTGCAGTGCGTCTATAATCGTGCCGTCTGCAAATGGAACAAGGCCGCAGAATTCAATGAGGCAAAGTCGGATGTTCGTACTGGTCGTATGAAGCCAGAGGACGAGGCAACATTCAAGAATATGCTTCTGGGTGCTCAGCAGGATTTCGAGAAAGCTAAGGAGCTCGATCCTGATCAGATGACTGTAAAGTGGGGCTATCTGTTGAAGAATATCTACACACAGACTGGCCAGCAGGAGAAAGCTGACGCTATCCTCTAAGAGATTCATTCTATTAAGAAACAACGAATCCCCGCTATTTTACGTAGCGGGGATTCTCTTTTTAGGCCACAATCTTTCGCCAGCGCTGACGCTTGTCATCTCCGTATGCCCCTGCAGGCACCTCTTCCACCAGATGGTCAGAACTCCATCGGCTGACGATGCTGCGATACGACGACTCCGCATAATGCTGACCCTTGGCTGCCTTCAGGTCGGCCATCGTGAACACCGTTGGCAGGTTGTCAAACGTAGCCTTGTTGCTGATGGTAACGACTGGTGCGTTCTTGGCCTGCTGGTCAGCCATCATCTGACTGAGCATGTGCATCTGATTCTGAAGCGTATAGTCGGCCATCACCAGCATGAAATCCACACACGCCTTCGACTCCTTCTCCTTGCCCGACAGCAGATGGAACACCACAGCACAACGGAAGGCAATGACAGCCGATCGCTTACGCAGTTCGTCCATCGAGTCATCAATGGCCTTCATGGCGGCGATACGTTTCTCTTCGAGCCAACGCTCAATGGCCTTACGCAGACGTGGGGTATCCACAAAACCCGACTTCGAGCGAAGCAGATCTGCGGCCTTCCACACAGCCTCCTGCTGCTCCGCCGTCATCGACTTGTACTTGGGAATCCTGGAGAAGCGGGTATCAGGCATCTCAGACATCAGAATACGTCCTGCCAGACCATTCTCCACATTCTCATGATTGAAGCAGCGGTTGAAGGCGCCATAGGTACCGAAGATCACCCAGTTGTAGGCCACGTTGACCTCACCCGACTCAGCCTGATCGCTATTGTAATCCTGACCCCACTCAGCACGGTCAAAGGAGTAGCGATAGACATCATACTTAGCTGACCAGTTGCCTGCACCGTTGGTCTTCAGCAGCGTGTCGAGCTCTTCACCAAACGACACCAATGTATGGCCTTGCGCATTCTTCATACGCTTCAGCAGCGTAGAATTAGAGATGGTGATGGGCACCTTGCGGATAGGCAGCTTAGGCACCTCCAAGGCACGTTCGTTGGCCTTGCGGAGCTTGTTCTTCTCCTTGACAGCATCCTCCTGCTCGCGAGCCTCTTTCGACTCGTCACTCAGGGGCTTCAGCCAAGTCTCGACACCTTCTTTGCAGCACGACTTACCACCTGCCTGACGACCGATAATCATCGACATCAGTCCCAGATGCTGGCGTCGCTCATCGGCATACTCCACTTCCACCTGATCGGCATAGGCCGCAGCCAAGGGTAGGATAGAGCAGAGCACATTCATCTGCATGCTTTCAGGCGCAGTTGCCACAGGCTCACGCAGGCCGGAAGGCAGTTGTCGACAATTGAGACGGCGCTTCTTTCCTGAGGTCTCAGCAGGCTCCATAGCGTCCTCTGTCTCATCTTCCTCTGCCAAGTCCTCATTGAAGGCCTCTGCATGGATCTCTCGCAGACGACGGGTCATCGGACGATTCATCTCAGTATAGTTCTGATAGAAGTCGTTGATGAGCTGCTGACAGTCCTTTTCCTCGGCATACTCAGGCATACGGGTCTTCACCACAGCCACCATCTGCTCTTTGGACATCAGGCGACAGGCACCTACAGAGAAGATGCTCACGAGGGAATTGTGACGCACACCTTCCACCTGCAGGGCTCGCTCAGTCAGTCCAGCCTCCTCCATACAGAGATCGAAGGCACGCAGACAACAGGCATCAGCTTCCACCTTTTCTTCAATAGGGAAGAGTTCGCCCTGAGTGACTGACATCGGCTCAGATTTGAGCTCATGTGACATCGGCTGAGATTTCAGCTTTCGTCCGTCGATGGTCAGTCCGCGCTTCAGATAAGCCTCACGACGCTGCTGGAGTTCTTCGTCAGGCAACACCTCATACCAATGTTCCGACGTGTAGATGGTCTGCGAGGCATCGGTAATCAGGATGAAGCGCTCTGGCGAGATACAGCTGCCGTCATAGGCCACACCAAGGGCCTCGCAATACGCCTGCTGGGCCTCCTCGATGGTCATGCCCACGGGAATGCGGATGTCGATGTGCAGCTTCTTACGGGCAGAATACTCCAGATGGAGCAGCATGTCCTGCCAAGGGCCTTCCTGAGCGTTGAGCTCGCGTACCTTATTAATAGTAAGCTCTACGATGCTGGCATCATCGATGTCAACGCAGGTCTGAAAGAGGAACGATTCAGGGTCCATGTCTGCCTGGCAGCGATGGTTGTTCTTGAATCGGTAGTAATGTGAGCAGCGGATAGGCAATTCGTCTTTCAGCGACTCCTCGCCCTGCTGGATGCGGCTCACCATGTCCGCAAGCCAAGGCTCACGGATCAGTGTGTTGTACTTTTGGAGGTCACTTTCGAAAGCCTGACCTCGGTTTGGCTTTTTTGCGCAGTTAAGCGCAATCAGATTTTTTTTCATCGGCAAATACCTTTTTAATGTTAAACATAGTGCGGCGCCAGCACTTTTTTTTCGATCGTGCTGCAAATTTACAACAAAAAGAAATGCAAAAAAAGTGTTTTTCTGCTTTAGATGTCAAATGTCAAATGGATGTCAAACCGATGTCAAAATGTCAAATCCATGTCAAATCTTTGGCATGAGCAAGGGCATAAACAGACCAAGAATTTCGTTACAGATGTCAGAATCGCCCTTGCTGAGGTCATAATCATAGAGCTTCACGATGTTGTAATCACCATGAGTCACCCTGCGGATGGAGTTTGGTTTCACCTTGCCATCCAATATCTGCTCTATCATCGCTCCGAATTCCGCTTTGGTGATATCTTCCTTCACGATGCCACTTCTTGCCATCACGCGCATCACATGAGGCCAAGTCCAACTCGTCTGTCTCACATCCTCAGGACGTTTGGCCTTGCGGCTCTCTTCCATCGGGATGTTCATACGACGATGGATTTCGTGGATGATCTTAATCAGCAAGTTGGCCGACTCGGCATTGGTGCGGAAGCGACCCAGTATGCAGCCAGGCATGATGACAGGCTCAGTCATACTGACCGTCTTGGCCTTCTTACGTCTCTCGGGGAGGCAGTCTTCAATCTCACGGAGGGTCTCATAGCCTTCCAGCGTGTAGTGATTTTCCTCATACCAGTCTGCCACCAAGGATCGAAGGGTCATGACAGCCTCTGCGCTGTCTTGGGCCTTGGCTCGCTCTACGACAAAACGGACGGGTATCTCTTTGATGCTGGGCATAGAGGCTACTTTCTAGGTTCGTACATATCGCAATAGCGGGTGTCTATCTGGAGTGTGTTCAGACGCTCTATCACATCCTGATAATCCATGTCGAGACTGGTGAAGACCAACTGACAATACAATTCTTCGGTATCGAGGATGTTCATATAGTCCATCAGCTGCGAGTCGAGCTGAGAGAAGACCTCGTCCTTATTGCCGCGGTCATAGTAAGCCTCGAAATAAAAGTCTGAAGTGTCGGTAGATCGGCAGCAGGCTTCTTCATGAAAATCGTGGAACTCGAGTTCGATGGTGAATTGGCGGATGGTCTCTTTGTTGGTGGCCCATACAGGAAGCTGGAGGTCACTGCCGTTGTCGCGCAGGTTCCAATACAATTCCCAAGCCGTAGTGGGCACTTCCTCATGCATGCCGCGCTTCACGAAGGTGGCAAAGCGCTTAGGGTCAATCTTCTGTCCGGCACGACACACCACGGGCGTGTCAAAGCACTCCGCATCGCCACCCAGCCAACCGTCGGCGGCCTTCTTACCACCTGAGAGGATGGGATAGCTCTCGGCGCTTAAGGGATTCTCGTCGTCAACCACGAACAGCGTTCCTATCTGCCGTGCGATGATCCCACCGGAATAGACCAGCTTGTCGCACTCGGGCAGATTCATGATCTTTACTTGCTTCATACCTGATTAATATTGTGTGTGCAAAGGTAGTGATTATTTTCGAGACCGCCAAGCATTCTGTGGCTATCTTTTTCCACTTCTTCATGCAGTTGTTGCGTTGCAATGTTGCATGAAGGAGTATAATACATAAAAATAACAATTCTATTTATCATAATGTTCCAAATACTATCCAGTAGGTAGTTTCTGGATGGGGTGGGAGGTGCTTATTGCAACATTGCAACGCAACAAAAGCCCATTTTTGCCCCATC
>JAEENF010000171.1 GCA_016283605.1 Prevotella sp. | reverse complement strand
AGAGATCTCCTTGATTTCCTTCACTGCAACCCACTTGCCCTCCTCGGGAATTGGTGCAGGTCCATGATAAGCGCCTTTGCAAACGCTACACATGTTCTCAACTTCTTTTGAATAAATCATTGATAATGAAACATTTAAATGTTAAACAACGTTGTTTTGTATCAGAAAGCCCACCGAAGTGTTCTCCGATGGGCCTTGTGCGGTGCGTACGAGATTCGAACTCGTGACCTCCTGCGTGACAGGCAGGCATTCTAACCTACTGAACTAACGCACCAAAATGTTATCCCCTCCAATCCTTTTTTGCTTGCGAAAAAAGTGCGGTGCGTACGAGATTCGAACTCGTGACCTCCTGCGTGACAGGCAGGCATTCTAACCTACTGAACTAACGCACCAATGCAGGTCTTTTTTCGTTTGCGGGTGCAAAGGTAGTAATATTTTCTGAACTGACAAAACATTTTCGCGCTTTTTTTTGAGAAAAGCGCAAAAAAGTCAGAAAACGGTCTGCATCACGATGGCATCGTGGTATTCACGACCGTCGAAAAGCCAGTCTTGCAACGTTGCCGACTCTCTGTAGCCTAACTTTCTGAACAGGGCGACACAAGCGGTATTGGTAATATCGATGAAAGCAAACAACTGATGCAGATGAAGTACGCCGACAGCATAGTCAGCCACCTCATTCATCACACTCTGGGCATACCCCATCTGACGATAAGGTTCCTCGATGACCAGTCCAAGTTCCGCCCTACGGTTACTGGGGTCGAAGTTGACGATATCCACAATACCCACAATCTTCCCCTCACTATTCTCAATCATCATCCTCACCTGACGGTCGGTATAGATATCACCCGATGCATTGGCGATGTAGTCGTGAAGGGTATAACGGCTATAAGGCACATTCGTAGCACCGATGTTCCACAACTTGATGTCGTTCTCGATACGATACAGCAGATCGAGGTCCTCTGGTTCTATGGCACGAAGATGTACGGAAGGTAACTGACTCATAAAGCTTTATTCTTTTGTGGATTCAGGAAATGACGCATGCGATCGCCTAACATGTGCATCAGGGCGAGTGCTGCACGGAAATAGATAGCCGCCTGGATAGGCAGCGACCAGATGAAAGAGAGATGGCCGTAATGCTTGCGGAAGAAAATCAGCATGGCCTGATAGAACACATGGACATAACGATAGGATGACTTCTGAGTAGACTCTCCTTTATAATGCACGATGTCCAACGGCAGATACCAGTTCTGCCAGCCACCCTTCAACAGACGAAACGAGAGGTCGATGTCCTCACCGTACATAAAGAAGTCCTCATCGAGCAGCCCAACCGCATCGAGGGCTTTCCGACGGAGCATACAATAAGCCCCGCTAATCACCTCAATCTGTCCAGGCTGATCCCAAGGCAGATGACTCATATAATAGCGACGGGTAAATCCGAGCATCTTCAGGAAGGCCACCCATGGTGTAGGAACAGCCCGTCGTGATTCTGGTGCAGGATCACCTTCACGCGTCAGCATGCGCACACCTGCCCCACCCGCCTCCGGATGACTGTCCAGGAAGTCGAGCGTACCTCGCAGCGTACCTTCATGGACCACCGTATCAGGATTCAGCAGCAACACATATTCCGCCTGTGACAGACGGATAGCCTGGTTATTGGCTCGCGCAAAGCCCACATTCTCCGTATTCGCCACGAAGTGTACCGCAGGGAACAGTGGCTGCAGACGCTCTACGGTATGATCGCTGGAGGCGTTGTCTACCACATAGATTTCACTGTCGATGCCCGCAAGATCCTTCTCCACACTGCGCAGACAGTCCTCCAGCAGTTGACAGACGTTATAACTGACTATGACTACCGACAGTTTCATGCGTTCTCTTCCTTTTGTTCCTCAGAGACTTCGGCCATACATCTTTCCATACTCGGATAGACAAACGGCAGACAGAGGGCCATGATGATGGCCAGATAGCCGAAGGTAGGCTTCACATATAAATAATATAATAAGGTATTAATGACCAACGGTGCCTGAATGAGCAGCAGACGGAGGAAGCCCCACTTCAGGAGTGCCTTTTCCTGACGTCTGACGAGGTCGGCATGAATAAAACCGAACTTAAACAGCCGGAGTGCCAGGAAGATGAAGGCCAGGCTGACCAGTTCCATCGTCGAGGTCAGGAGGAACTCTGATTGTGTATCACCAGCCATAATGCCTAATGCGATGATGTCGGTCTCAAAGAGCACCACGATAGCCAACGGCAGTATGATAGAAGTGATGAAAAAAATCATCAATAAACGCTGCGTTTGTTTCATAACTATTTTCCTTCAAATAATGTACGGTTTAATATAGAACGTCCGAGGGTCACCTCGTCGGTATATTCCAATTCGTTACCCACCGCTATGCCCCGTGCGATGATACTGATCTTCACATCGCTGTAAGGTGCCAGTTTGCGGTAGATATAGAAGTTCGTGGTGTCGCCTTCCATCGTCGGACTGAGGGCAAGGATCACCTCACGGATATCTCCTTCGGCCACACGTTCCACCAGCGATTCTATCTCGATATCACTGGGTCCCATGCCGTCCATCGGTGAAATGATTCCCCCAAGGACATGATAGACGCCCTTATACTGCTGGGTATTCTCTATCGCCATGACGTCCTGAATATTCTCGACCACACAGATGGTCGTGGCATCACGGCGAGGATCAGCACAAATAGGACACATGTCGGCATCGCTGATGTTATGACACTGGTGACAGTATTTCACCTCATGCTTCATCGCGGCGATGGCTTCTGTAAACTGTTCGATGTCAGCATCATCCTGACGCAGCATCCACAACACCAGACGAAGAGCCGTCTTTCGTCCGATACCTGGTAGTCGCGAGAACTCTGTCACCGCCTTCTCCAGTAATTGCGAGGGATATTGTTGATTCAACATAATGTTCAATGGTCAATGTTCAATGTTCAATCTTCAATGTTCAATCTCACTCAGTTCCAGCCATCGCAACGACTTCTCATCGAGTTCGTCCTTCAGCAACGGCAGGCGCTTACTCTTCTCCGTCAGCTCATCGATAGAGAGTGTTCCACTACAGAGAGCATCCTCAATCATTCGCTGTTCTTCCTCCAGAGCCGCAATCTCTTTCTCCAACTGTTCGAACTCACGCTTTTCCTTGTAGGACATTTTTCTTTTCGAGGGGTCAGGAGTGTGAGGTGCAGATGGAGACATGTCTGAATCTTTGGGGGATTTGTTCTTGTCCTTATCTATTTTCGGGGTATTCTCACTCCTCTCTCCCCACTCCTCACTCTTCGACCAGATCCTATACTGTGTATAGTTGCCGGGGAAGTCCTTGATTTCTCCCTCGCCCTTAAAGACAAGAAGATGGTCCACCACCTTATCCATAAAGTAACGGTCGTGCGAGACGACAATCACACACCCGGGGAAATCCTGAAGATATTCCTCCAGAATCTGCAAGGTGACGATATCGAGGTCATTGGTCGGCTCATCGAGTACGAGGAAGTTCGGATTTTTCATCAATACCGTACAGAGATAGAGCTTGCGTCGTTCTCCTCCAGACAGCTTATACACGTAGTTGTGTTGTTGCTCAGGTGTAAAGAGGAAGTACTGCAGAAACTGCGAAGCACTCAGGTGCTTACCGCTACCCATGTCGATATAGTCAGCTATCTTCGTGATGACATCAATAACCTTTTCATTATCATCGAATTGCAGACCTTCCTGCGAGAAATACCCGAACCTGACGGTATCACCGATATCAAACCGTCCCTCATCTGGCGGCACCTGTCCTAACAGCATCTTCAGGAAGGTACTCTTACCCGTACCGTTATTACCCACGATACCCATTTTCTCGAATCGTGAGAAATTATAATAGAAGTCCTTCAGGATCACCAGATCGTCAAATTTCTTCGACACATACTGACACTCGAAAATCTTTGAGCCGATATAGACGTTCGAGGCCTTCAGACGGATCTGTCGCTCTTCAATACGTTGTTTGGCGATACGCTCAAGATCGTAGAAAGCCTCCTCACGATAACGGGCCTTATGACCTCGGGCCTGAGGCATCCGCCGCATCCACTCCAGTTCCGTCCGATAGAGGTTATTCGCTCTGGCAATCTCAGCACGACGGTTGTCGATACGCTCCTGACGTTTCTCGAGATAGTACGAGTAGTTACCACGATAGGTATAGATCGTCTGGTCGTCGAGTTCCAGGATGACAGAACACACACGATCCAGGAAGAAGCGGTCGTGAGTCACCATCAGCAACGTCTTGTTGCCTCGTGAGAGATACCCCTCCAGCCATTCTATCATCTCCAGGTCCAGATGGTTCGTCGGCTCATCGAGAATCAGCAGATCGGGTTCTGTCAACAGCACATTCGCCAGTGCCACACGTTTCTGCTGACCGCCAGAGAGCTGTCCCATCGGCTGCTGCAAGTCCCTGATTTTCAACTGCGTCAGCACCTGCTTGGCCTTCAGCACCTTCTCCGGGTTACCCTGATGGTTGAAACAGGCATCGAGCACGCTCTCCTCAGGATCGAACTGTGGCGACTGTTCCAGCATACCCACTTTCAGGTCTCTGCGGAAGATGATGCTGCCCGAGTCATAGCCCTCCTTCCCGGAGAGCACACTCAGCAGTGTGGACTTTCCTGTGCCGTTCTTGGCAATCAGTCCCACCTTCTGTCCTTCGGCGATAGAAAAACTGATATTCTCAAACAACACCAGCGCGCCAAACGACTTCGTCAGCTGTTGGACGTCCAGATATGGGATTTCCCTAGCCATTGGCAAGTTCCTGATTAATCCGCTCGATATAATCCAGCACCTCGTCCCTACCCTGTTTCTTCTCCGATGAGGTGACGAAGATCGGTGGCAGTTCCTCCCACGTCTCCAGCAACACCTTTTTATAGGCCTCCACACTGGCGTTCACCTTGTTGGCGGTCAGTTTGTCGGCCTTGGTGAAGACGAGGGCAAAGGGTACACTCGACTCACCGAGCCACTGGATAAACTCCAGGTCGATCTTCTGCGCCTCCAGCCTGACGTCGATAAGCACGAAGACGTTCACCAGTTGCTCGCGCTGCAGGATATAGCCCTGTATCATCTGCTCCAGTTTGTTGATCTCCTTCTTCGAGCGCTTCGCATAGCCGTAGCCAGGCAGGTCCACCAGATACCACTCATTATTAATAATAAAGTGGTTGATGAGAAGTGTCTTACCAGGTGTGGCCGAAGTCTTCGCCAACTTCTTATTGTTGGTGAGCATATTGATGAGGCTCGACTTACCCACATTCGAACGTCCGATAAACGCATACTCCGGTTTTGTATCCTTCGGACACATCGACACCATCGGGGCGCTGACCGTGAATTCTGCTTTCTTAATCTCCATAACAATCAATTTGGCTGCAAAGTTAGTTATTTTTTTCTAAAAATTTTGCTAGATTAAAAAAAAGTATTACCTTTGCATCGTTTTTCGAAACAGCGTTTCCGTCCGGGAAGCGTTTTTACCTCAAATTTAAACATTCAACAGTCATTTTTAGTACTGATTATCGCATTATCGTATGTATACAAAACAAGAATTAGAATCAATGGATATACCCCAGTTGATGGGTATAGCAGCTGAACTGGGTGTGAAGGTGAGTCCTGACGACTCGCTCGAGACTGTGGTTTATGCCATCCTCGACAAGGCCGCAGAAGAGGTGGCCTCGCCCAAGAAGAAGAGAACGCGCATCCTGAAGAAAGATACAAGCCGAGTATATACAGTCAATGGTGCAGACGGTGAGAACCTCGATTCGAAGAGCAACCGTAAGTCGAAGACCGAGGCACCCTCGCTGTTTGGCGACCTTCCCGTCGCCGCAGCACCTAAGGCAGAGGCTCCTGCCGAGGAACCCGCCGAGGCGCCCGCTCCCAAGAAGAGAGGTCGCAAGACCAAGGCCGAGAAAGAGGCCGAGGCCTTGGCTGCACAGCAGGCTGAGAAAGAGGCTGAAGCCCAGGCTGCACAGCAGGCCGCAGAAGAGACCGACGCGGTGCCTGAGGCTGCAGAGCCCGAGTTTATCCCTGAAGCCGAATTTGCCGCAGGCGAGACCAGCGAGGAAGTGTCTGAGGAACAGAAGAACCTCCTGATGCAGCTTCAGGAGAAGATGGCTCAGCGCACCCGTGAGGAAGAGACCAGCCAGGCTCCTGAAGAGACGACCCCTGAAGGTGTCTGGGAGGGTGATCCTGGCGACGGCACCGACTTCATCACCGTGCTCGACATCCCCATCGAGGACCAGGCCGCCATTCCTTCACTCGATATCTTCGACCGTCCGACTGTCAATACCGCTCAGGATACTACTGCGGCGTCTGTACATCGTGCCGCTGAGGAGCGTTTCAACTTCAACGACCTCATTCCCGGCAACGGTGTCCTCGAAGTTCTTCAGGACGGCTACGGCTTCCTGCGTTCCAGCGACTACAACTACCTGTCGTCACCCGATGACATCTACGTCTCGCAGGCACAGATCAAGCAGTTCAGCCTGAAGACGGGCGACGTGGTCGACTGCACCGTACGTCCACCGTACGAGAACGAGAAATACTTCGCCCTGTCTACGGTGAAGACCATCAACGGCCGCAACCCCTCGGAAGTTCGCGACCGCGTGGCCTTCGAGCACCTCACGCCGCTCTTCCCGGAAGAGAAGTTCACCCTCTGTGGCGACAAGGCCACCACGAACCCCAGCGTACGCATCGTCGACCTCTTCTCGCCTATCGGTAAAGGTCAGCGTGCCCTCATCGTGGCCCAGCCGAAGACCGGTAAGACCGTGCTGATGAAAGACATCGCCAACGCCATCGCCGCCAACCATCCCGAGGCCTACATCATGATGCTGCTCATCGACGAGCGCCCTGAGGAAGTCACGGATATGGCCCGCACCGTCGATGCAGAGGTCATCGCCTCCACCTTCGACGAGCCCGCCGACCGTCATGTGAAGATTGCGGGTATCGTACTCGAGAAGGCCAAGCGCATGGTAGAGTGCGGACACGATGTCGTCATCTTCCTCGACTCCATCACCCGTCTGGCACGTGCCTACAACACGGTGGCTCCTGCCTCTGGTAAGGTGCTCACCGGTGGTGTCGACGCCAACGCCCTGCAGAAGCCCAAGCGCTTCTTCGGTGCTGCCCGTAACATCGAGGGCGGCGGTTCACTCACCATCATCGCTACGGCACTCGTAGATACCGGTTCTAAGATGGACGAGGTGATCTTCGAGGAGTTCAAGGGTACAGGTAACTCCGAGATCCAGCTCAGCCGCACGCTGTCTAACAAGCGTATCTTCCCGGCTATCGACCTGGTGCTCTCTTCTACACGCCGCGACGACCTGTTGCACGATACGACCACGCTCAACCGTATGTGGATCATCCGCAAGTTCATCGCCGAGATGAACCCCGTGGAGGCCATGAACACCGTCCGCGACCGTCTCGTACAGACCCACAGCAACGAAGAGTTCCTCATGTCCATGAACGGATAAAATACAAGAGAGGCGAACCGGTTGGTTCGCCTCTTTCTTTTTTTAGAAGTCCACGTATCTCCTGTTACCTTTCGGTCGCACGGCGAAGTGCACCCAGATGGTCGTTCCGCGCTTCTCCAAAATTAGTTCATCGAAGTCCATTTTCTTACCATCCGCGATGTCCTGCAGGGCTACGGGCCCTTCTAGTAAGAATCGACCATCGAAGCCACGCAGGAGTCTGACCAGACGTTCTCGGCCGTTTCAACCATGTCGATGATGGTATAGATGGGTAGGATGATGCCAAGGATGGCGACTGGTGCGCCGATGCCAGACATCAGCGAGAGCGTGAGGAAATAACAGCCCATCGGTACGCCTGCATTGCCTATGGCAGAGATGACGGAGATGAGGATCCAAAGTAGAATGGTGGGAAGCGTCAATGCTATCCCGCCATTTTGCATGACAAAGAGTGAGGTGACGAGGATGAAGGCCGCACAGCCGTTCATATTGATTGTAGTACAGAGGGGCAATACGAAACGGGCTGTCTTGGGACTGATGCCCAGACGTTGCTCGGCAGTATCCATCGTGACAGGCAACGTGGCGGCACTGCTCTTGGTGAAGAGCGCCATCAGCACGGCTGGCATCATCCTGCTTAACACATGAATGGGGTTCAGCCCTCGCGCCAAGAGAAACAACGGCAGGACGATGAAGAACTGGATGACATTGCCGCACAAGACCACGAGTACGTACTTGCCGATGCTGTCGGCCACCACGCCCGCTGATACCTGGGCAGACAACTGGGCGGAGAAGGCCACAATGCCGAGGGGCAACGTCCAGATAAGCCAGTGGATAAGCAGGAAGAGCAGTTCCTGAAGACCGAGAAGCCCCTTTACCACTACGGCCTTATTGTCGGACTCCGGCAGCTTCGACAGTCCGATGCCGACGGCAAAGACCAGCAGGAGCAGCGAGAGGACATTGCCCTCGAGGATGGGTTTGACAATGTTGTTGGGAATGATAGAAATAAGGTGGTCGGAGTATGATGGCTGAGAGTGAAGAGTGGAGAGTGGAGATTCTGCTACCGCATCAGCTTTTGCAGTAATCGTTTCGAGGGGCAGGTTATCTGGAGCCACGAGGACGAAGAGGACGGCGCCTACGACGGCAGCGGCAAAAGTGGTAAGGAGGGTGTATCTCAGCGTACGGCCGAAAATACGTCCAGAGCCCTTGGAGCCGAACGTGGCGAAAGTACTGATCACCGCCAGCATGATGGTCGGTACGGCCAGCAACTGGAACAGCCGGGTATAGACCGTCGCCACATAGTTCATTACCTCATTGAGCCATCCAAGACCCAACAGTCCCAACACTGCACCCACCACGAGGGCACCTATCCAAATCAGAGTCTTCTTCATATCCGCTGCAAAGGTACAAATTCTATATTAAAATTCGGGTACAAAGTCCGAAAACTTTGTCACCCGAACCAAGATTCATGTGGAATAAAACAAATCGCTAAGTGTTTCTCTATTGGCCTAACAATGATTTTAAGGTCTCTCTGAGGTCATTTCCGCGTAAGTTCTTGGCAATGATCTTTCCGTTCTTGTCTAACAGCAGGTTGGAAGGAATGGAACGGATGCCGTAAAGACGGGCGATATCACTGTTCCAGAACTTCAGTTCAGACACGTGATGATAGTCCAGATGGTCTTGCTCAATACCCTGTAGCCAAGCCTCACGGGTCTTGTCAAGAGAGACTGCAAGGATATCAAAGTCATGGTCTTTATAGTCACCGTAAGCAGCAACGATATTCGGGTTCTCCTTCCGGCAAGGTCCGCACCAACTGGCCCAGAAGTCGAGCAGCAGATAGCCTTTACCCAGGAAATCACGCAAGCTGACGGTTTGGCCCTCAGGGGTAATCGCCGAGAAATCGGGAGCCTGTTGACCAACGTCCGTCTTTTCACGCGTCTTGATCACATCGCGAAGAATCTGGGCGAAACGATGTTGTTGCAGTGAAGGGTCTATCAGATTCAGATTCGCCTGGATTTCCTCTGATGACAAACGGCTGACCTGTTCTCTATAAAGGATATAAAGCGGAACCAGCGACCGTGGATTTGCCTTGATGAACGAGGAGATATCCCCCTGCTGGTCACTGTGGAAGGCGATGTAAAGATCATGCAGGGCAGAGCCCTGAATCTGGGAACCGCGATAACCAAGTGTCGCATGGAGCGTAACAGAGAGGTCGCCTTCATCCAGGAACACAAGGAACGGCGTATCCTTGAGGCTCAGACTGATGCCATAGACCTCAGGCAGTTCCGCTTGGGTATTGAAACTGAATGCACCTCCCTTGATTTCAGCAGAATCGGCCACCTCATAGTAGCGATCGATGAACTTCTGGAGATAGACCTTCCCCGTTTCTCTGCCTGGCACTGTTCCGTGAAGACGAAGCCGCTGAGCACTCACCTGCAGGAACAGGCCTGACAACAAGACTATGATAAAGAGATTTCTTTTCATGAATTCTACAAACTGATGTTAAAGCGTTGATGATATTGTTCGGTAAGATATTGGTCCACCCAATGGTAGAAGTCGGTGGTCTCTTTGCCGGCGCGTCCATTCTTGCGAACGGTCAGCAAGACCTCCTTCCCGTGAAGGAAGACCTCGTCCTCTACGGGCGTGAGCTGCTGGAGGATACCGGTACCTGACTTGTTGATCAGACGAGCCAGATTGATATAGTCGCTGCCGTTTCCCCGATTGATGGGGAAGAGTTGACCTTTGAGCTGGAAACCGGCATCGACTAAGGTCGAGCGGCCTTTGTCATTGCGTGTGACCACTGACGGCAACTCGCCTTTGGCCGTCAGCCATAGGGGGACAGCCACTGTGGTCAGCGTTGAACCGGGAATAACCCAGCTGACGGTGAGTAACGGATCCTCTCCCTTTTTCACGCCCTGGATCAGATGAGCAGATGCCGTCTGATAACGGGGGATGAAATCGCGGAACGGGAAAAAGACAGGCTGACGGTCGTCATCTGGCTGGAAATCATAGAGACCAAGACGGGTCAGGCCATGTGTGAGATGACGCGTCACCTTGCGGATGACAAACTCAAAACTGAACCCCTCCTGTGAAAAGGCCTGTTGCGTCATCAACGCATTGATGGCCAGATAGCGTTCGATGCCCTTGTCCATCGTCCTGTCGCCAGACATACCGTGATTTGTACGGATGAGATAGCCGTAAGGTGCCTGGGCTGGATCATTCGCATCGTATTTCACATAGCCCTTGTTCCCCGTCTCATAGTAAGCGCAGCCCCCTTCGGCATCGAGTACGGCAAAGTTGGAATTGGTCGGAATGGGACCGAGGGCTTTCAGACTGTCGAGGAAATGCTCGAAGTCCGACAAGGTGGCACATGTCTCAAGGGCCTTGCGCATGATGGAGGCATCGTTATCCTTAACTCCCCCACCCTGCTGAACGCCCGACGGACGCTGGGGCTTGCCATTCAGATTATAGGCCGCCGTATTCGCAATGGCAAAGCCTGCTTCATTATGACCCGACCATACCCCGTGAGGTAGTGAGTCCTTGGCGCTGACGATGGCAATATAGCGGAAACGCGAGCCTTGCACAGAGACCACCAGATTGTCGGTGCCTTCAGTATCGCGGTTCTTGAAGATATAGGGTCTGCCGTCGGGACTCGCCTTACCTGAGACGATGACACTGGTGCACGCCTCTGCCTCGTACTGGAACAGCAGCAGCATCATGATGATGACTAACGACAACTTTCTCATAGCTTCTACCTGTTTATTTCCGTTGGTGAATAGATGCCTGGATCCGTAGGCGCATTGGGGTTTGCCAGCATCTCGGTTTCGGGATAATAGAAACGCTCGGGATGGGCTGACGCCGTAGGGGTGTTGAGAGGTATCTCTACCGCAATGTCACTCTCGCCAGTGCCATGAAGACGACGGGCATCATCCCAGGGAATAAACTGAGTGAATCCGGTGATATAGCGTTCAAGGATAATCTCACGCAGCAGGGCTCTCTCCGGCTGTAACCCATCAGGATTGAGCAGGCCGCCTGCAGAGAAGTCATCAGAGATATAGGCATCGTAGTTGTAGGCATAGTCGGCAAAGTTGCCATTGACGGCTCCACCCTTGTCATAATAGGCACGAAGGTCGTTCAGATGACCTAATCCCTCCTCGAAGCTCTTCGTACGTGCGGCCGATTCTGCCAGAATCAACAGATTCTCTTCATACGTCAGAAGAGGTTCTGGCTCCAGGGCCGAAGCGATGCCTTTATTGACCGTAGAATTGGTGGGGTCAATATAATAGTAGACCTTGCGGGCGGTCTCGTCGGTCTTCGCGTTGCGACGGCTGTCGAGCACATCGAACAGAAAACTCTGACGACCTTCGCTGTTCTCGGTGCCGAAGAAGGCGTTCTGGCTGTATTTATACCAGTTGTTCTTATTGCTGGTCTGATTGTCATTGACAGGACGGAACAACATAGAACGGCTTGGTGAGCTGATGCCCTTCAGCGCTGCCTGATAAGCCTGGTCATAGTCCTTCGTCAGAAGATAAATGCGGGCTTTCAGAGTGTAGGCAGCTTCCTTCCATCCCTGAACATCGCCATTGTACAGATAATCCTGCTTATACGAAGGACGTTCTACGGTCGCCAGAATACTAACGGCCTCATCGAGCAATTGCTGAGCATACGCCAACACCGACTTCTGGCTCTCAAAGTGAGGATACTCCACATCGGTAGCGACCTCCCTGGCAGGAATATCGCCATAAGCCGAGGCATAGAAGCTGAAGAGATAAGCCTCAAGGACACGCGTCAATCCCTGATACAGGCCGTTGTCAGGCTCTGACTGCTGGATATGCTTGCACTGGGTGATGACACTGGAATAGCCGTCGAAGTCGAAGGTACTTTCCGTCAACTGGTAATTATAATAGGCCAAAGGGAAGTTGGCAACGCCTATGATCTGACCCGTCCAAAGAGATGCCATACGACCGTTAAGTCCACGTACGACGCTGACTAAGGCCAATTCCGGCGTATTGACATACAAACCTGCATCGATATCGTCAATCTCTATGGCGTTGGGATTCTTGTTCAATCCCTCAACAACGTTTTCGCAACTGGTCAGCGCCAGTGCCAAAGCTACGACAGATATAGTTATCTTTTTCATCTTGATCATTCTCTTTTAGTGTTAATACTTGATTTCTACCGTGAACAAGACCGAACGGGTGGCCGGACTTGAGAAATAGTCCATACCCTGCGCATTGCTCACACCATAGTTATTGCTTTCAGGATCGATACCCACGAGGTTATCCCATACCAACAGGTCGCGACCTGTAACGGAAAGACGTACGGACTGCAACTGCAGATGGCGCTTGAGCCAGCTGTTCTGCCAGGTATAGCCTAACGTGACGTTACGGAGCTTGGTCCACGTATTATCCTGGATATAATAGTCGTGCACCTTATTGATGCCCAGACCGCCACCGAGTCCGGTGTACCACGCTTCATCGAGCAGGACAGTACCTGCGCCAAAGTCATAGAGATTACCACGAACGGTCTCTCCAGCATGATAGACCTTACCCTCGTAGTTCTTCACATCCTGAGTCAGCGTCACTTCCCCCGCCACATCTTCGTGCGTACCGAATCCATAGAGTGTCAGCTGCGTACGATTGATATACTTACCACCTTGAGAGTGCTCGAAAAGGAAACTCAGATCGAAGTCCTTATAGCGGAAGTCCATACCGAATCCACCATGCCAGTCCGGATTAGGATCGCCCAGTACGACATTACCTGTGGACAATTGCGGGAAGCCGTTCTTGTCGAGAATAGGAGAGCCGTTGTCGTCGCGTAACACGCCCGGACGATACAATACACCCAGTCCGTAGCCTTCCAAGGCAACAGATGTGCTACTGATCTTCAGCAGACCGGTTCCGTTGAGTTGGGTTACCTTATTCTTATTCTGGCTCCAGTTCAGCGAAGCATTCCACTCGAAATCCTTCTTACGGATGATATTGTAGTTCACATCCACTTCCCAACCGTGATTCTTCATCTTTCCGCCATTGGAATAGATGCTGCCGTAGCCACTTGACGGATTCAGGCTGACGCTGTAAAGCAAATCATTGATATGATTGGAATAATAGGTGACCTTCACACCCAGAAGATCATGGAAGAAACGCAGGTCGGTACCTATCTCCCACTCTGTCTTCACCTCGGGCTTGATGTCAGGATTACCTTTTGAACTGCTCACGCGGTAACTACCGCCAAACTCGGAATTAACGGCAGTCGCCAATGTCTCCGTCATATAAGCCGCAGGACTTGTTCCCACCTTACCCCATGCAGCACGGATCTTTCCGAAACTCAGCCAAGGTAGCTTCCACGTCTTGGAGAACTGCCAGGCCACATCGGCAGAGGGATAGAAATAGGTGCCAGAGACTGTTGACGATGCCTCCTGCATGGCTGTTGCAGAAAGGAACAGCTGATCGTAAAGGCCTAACTCTGCAATGACAAAGCCACGATTGTTACGTGTGTGGCTGCGACTTCTTGTCCAGCTGTCAGCAGAAGAGCTTGACGCCAATGCGGATGACATGATATCCGTCTGTACGTCAAAGGGCGTCACTGATCCGGAACTGCTGGACGACTGACGGTCATTGATGCTATAGCCCAGCGTTCCTGTCAGCTGTACATCCTTCGAGAAGTCGTGAGTGGCACGGACGAGCGCGTCGAACGTCAGTTCCTTGTGAGTGCTGATGCCTGAAGCATAGTAGCCCTTAGAGTTTGAAGCGCCCTGAGAGTTGATCGGATAGAACTCGTCGTTAGTCGTTGTATAATAATCCAGTCCTCCACGAAGCGTGATATTCAACCAACTGAGCGGATCGATATCCAACTGAGGAGTGATGATAAAACGGTCGGTCTTCTGCAGGTTCTTCTGCTCATAGACAGCCCAAAGCGGATTGGCATAGGTGGGATTCTGATTGGCACCGATCTCATTTCGATACATACGCTGACGATTGGTGTATGAAACGCCCGACGATGTGACATACGTTCCTTTATAGTCCGTATTGTCAAAGTCGGCAGGCGTTCGCAGCAAACCCAGATAGACGCCGTTTGAAGTATCTCCATTGCTGGCCACACGATTGGTGGTCGTATAGATGTAGGCTGTCTTTGCCGATGCCTTCAGCCACGAAGCCAGTCTGTAAGAAGAGTTCAGACGCACATTGTGCTTATTGTAATAGGCAGAGCGGACAATACCATCCTGGAATGTGCCGCCATAGCTCAGGTAATAGCTACCCTTCTCGCCTCCACCGCTGAGAGACACATCATGCTTGGTAAAGCCACCAGTACGGAACACAGCGTCGAAGTTCTCATCGATATAGGTCCTGGTGGAGTTCTTCTGACTGATGGTGTAATAAGTCTTTCCTGTTATACCACCTACATAATAACCCTTCGTGGTATCATAGACATCCTCAGCGCCAGAGCGCTCTGAGATTTTGTCACCCCAGGAGAAATTGGTGTTCTTGTTGTATTTTCCACCGGTGCCCTGTCCCCACGTACTCTGAAGGGGATGGTGGTCGCTGATCCAGTCGAAACTCTTGGAAAACGAATAGGTGACTTGTGGCTTGGAAGCCTTCGGACCATTCTTCGTCGTGATAACGATAACACCATTGGCGGCACGTGAGCCCCACAGCGCTGCTGCCGATGCACCCTTGAGAACTTGTAAGGACTCGATATCATTGGAGTTCAAATCGTTCAAGTGTGACTGTTGGGCAAAACTCGTAGAGCCTGAATTCTCATTACTGATAGGGGTGCCGTCGAGGATGATCAATGGCTGACTGTCACCAATAAAGGTGTTGGCACCACGAATGATGATATTGGAACCCATACCCGGCTCTCCGTTTGGCGAGGAGATTTTTACGCCACTGGCTTTTCCAGAGAGAGCATTAATCAGTGTGGCCGTTCCTGCCTGGGCAATCTTCTCTGTCGAGATCACTGAAGAGGTAGAACCCAGTTTATCTGACAATTGCTGTTTGCCAATGGCTGTAATCACCACTTCGTTCAAGAGGTTTGAACTATCTATCAACTTAATCTCTACGGGCTCGTCGAAGTCGTAGACATCCACGTCGAGGGGACGATAGCCCACAAATTCCACTCTCAGGGTCAGAGGGGCTTCCACCTTCGTCTGCAAGGAGAAGTTTCCTTCGATATCAGTTACCACGCCCTTACCCTTTTCACTCTTTACAATGACCGATGCACCTATCAGGGGTTCACCTGTGCGGACATCAGTGATATGACCTGTGATCAGACCTTGTGCAACAGCCAACAGAGGGCTGATTGCAACAAATGCTGCAATAAACAATCTTTTTACCATAAGACGACTTTCTTTTGTTTAGTTAAATCATTTGGAGCCCATGAATCATGGGACTCCAAATGCGTTTATTTCTGTGCTGTCAAGACACTCTTTACCTTGTCTAACTGTGTGTTGGCTTCTTTACGGTCCAGATTCAGCAGACCGTATTCGTGATTGTACTTGATACCATTGTCAAGGATCCACTGCAGGAACTGGTTCACGACATCGTCGGCCTGATTGTAGCTGACGCCGACCTTCTCGATGGCCACCTCCGAGATCTTTCCGTTCTCCAGGATGGCAAGCACATCGTCGAGCGAACCGTTGTCGCTGAAGCTGGCTGACTGGTCTTTCTTCAGGTCGAGACCGATGAGTGAGATATTGTCCTTCAAGTGACGGCTCTTCAGGTCGAAGATATTGGACAGTGTGTTGAATGATACGCCCAGAGGATCCTTTGTGAGTGCGGTGTTAAGAAACAGGTCGTCGCCTGAGATGCGTTTTCCACGGAAGCTGCTGCTCTCCTCGCCGAAGTTATGTGCAAACGAAGCGGCTACCGACGAGGCATTGCTGCCGCTATAGATGACCAGACGGTCGAACTGCTTGATCTTCTTCACGTCCTCGTCGAAATCGTCGTTGAGGAAGAAGAGCTGTTTCAGCTTTTTGCTGTTCAGATGTTTTCCTTCGAGCAGTCGTGCTGCTTCAGAACTGCGTGCAGTAATCGGCAGCACGGCCGTCTCTCCGAAATAAACAACGTGGCTAAAATCATTGGTACTATTATCATGATTATCGAATACGACATTCAGATCGATGTTTTCCTTGTTTGCTGAGCCATTAACAATCTGGAACTCTATGCCCGGCTCAGTCTTGACATATTCCTCTACCCATTTTTCTATCAGCGGACGCGCAAAGCGTGGACTCTTGATATAGCGTACGCTGCTGTTATTTACTCCGTTACCCTCTGCCCAGGCGTTTGTCAACCCCAGAACTGTTACTACTGCTATAATTGAAACTAATCTTTTCATACTGTTTATGTTTTGTCTGTTGATTACTAAATATTAAATATACACTTCCTTTCATCATCGTTACCATCATCATCTGGCAACAACATCCATGCATCTGCATATTACACATTCGTTTCATAACTTTAATTTTTTAATGTTTAATCTTTAATGTTTCATTTTTCTGGGTGCAAAGGTACGGCGATTTCCGCACTCCCACAATCCCAATGATGGGGCATTCGGTATACCACAAACATGGTATTTCGCCCGAATGCCCCATTTTTCGGCCTATTTTGCGGCTGTATTGACCAGAATTTCGTAGGATGGAAGCGTCCAGCAGTAGGCTGTACGGTTGCTTGGAGTAGCTACCACTACAGTATCCCATTTGCCGTTTGTACGAGTAGCGGCAGGATGGATAAAGTCCTCTGCACGACGACTGATGTCGAGTCCACGGATACCTTCGCCGAGGAACTCAGCGCGACGCTCGTTATAGATCGCCTCCTTCAGCGCCTCACCCTTCAACGACCTGACGTCGAGGATATCGCCAGTAGGGATGGAACGACTGCGTACCTGATAGAGCAGTTCAGCGGCCTTGGCCTCATCACCTATATTATAATAACTCTCTGAGAGGTTCAGCAAGGTCTCGGCATAGCGGAAGATATGGATCCACTCCAAAGGTGTGGTGTACTCGTCGTATTTCTCATACCACGTCTCACGTCCAGTAGCAGGATCAACCTTGATGAACTGTGTGCGGCTGTCTGTTGGCAGACGATAGGCTGGAATGGTGATGATACCATTACGCGCATTGAGGGTATCGATATATCCTGCCCCACTCGAGATGTAGCTGGCGGGATTGCCGCCGCCACGCTCGGTATTGGTGAAGGGCAGCGAGTAGATATTCTCCTGTGTGTGATATGGTGCATCAAACATGTCGCGCACACTCGGGCTCAACGTGAATCCCGTCACTTTCTCACCCTCACGGATAGCCTCCTGCCACTGTTGCTTGGCCATATAGATACGCTGCAGGAGCATGTGGACAGCAGGCTGTGAGGGAACGGTGGGATCAAACGAAGCACCACTGGCAGGTAGGGCACTGATGGCAGCGCTACTCAGATCCTGGATAATCTGATCGTAGATTTCCCCAATAGTCCACAGGCGGGCCTCGTTATGACCTGGTCCCGTAACGGCTTCCGTATGAATAGGGATAGCCTTGGAATTGGGATCGTAGGCATAAGGCTGGGAATAGACCTGAGCCAGATAGTACCAGCTGATGTCGCGGATGAAGAGGCAGCTGGCAATATACTGCTGACGCTTCGACTCAGAGATCGGGAGGTTCTGACGACTCTCCAGGTTCTCCTTCAACGTGTTCGCAGCATTGATGGCCAGATAACCGGCCTGAAAGAAGCCTGGGTTCATGGTGCTGTTCTGGCCTACGGTCATATTATAGGTATCGGAATGGGCATAGGTGTTGTTGCCGGTATTCACGAAGTCATCACTTCGGTTATCGAAGATGACGGCAATGTTGCCACCTGCGAAACTACTGTTCTTAAAGCGGGTATAGACGCCGGCCATCGTGGCATCGATGAGTTTCTCTGATGCATAGATATCGGTCTCGGTCACGTCGAGCTTGGGATTCTTATCCAGAAAATCATCGCCGCAGGAGGTCAGTACGAGGACTGACCACAGGGCTATAGTCGCTGATTTGATATATATTCTGTTCATAATCGTTGTTCTTTTTATTGCTTAGAATGAGATATTTGCGCCAATGGTGATGGTACGAGTCAACGGGGTCGTATTCAGGTCGATACCTGAGCGGAGGTTCGCTTCGTTATAATAGGAATTGATCTCTGGGTCGAAACCTGAATAACCCGTGAGGCAGAAGAGGTTCTGTGCCTGAGCATAAATCCTGAAGGAGGTGACACCCAACTCCTGAGGCCACTTCTTGGTATTAAACTGATAGCCGACAGACAGGCTCTGCAGACGGATGAAGTCACCATTCTCAATCAGGTCGCTGATCAGGTTGGCGGTACCGTTGGAATAGTTGTCGTTGAATGAGGCTTTGGCGTACTTCGCGTTATCACCGGGCTGACGCCAGATATTATTGTAATACTCCTCAGTACCACTCCACATACGTCCGTCGGACAATGTGGCGCGCATCGCATTGAGAATCTTGTTACCACCAGAGAAGTGGAAGTTCACCTTCGCATCCCAGTTCTTGTAGCGGAAGGTATTGCTCCAGCCGCCGTAATAGGTGGGTTTGGTATTACCGGCAATCTCGGGCTTCCAGTCGCTCATGGTGTACTTCGACAGCGTCTCACCATCGAACTCATAGAGCTTGGCTCCGCCCTTTCCGTATTTGTAGATGAGCAGCGCACGATCGTATGAGCCATCGTCTTTGCGGATCTTCACGATACGACGTCCGGTCTGGGGGTCGATGCCGTCTGTAGGATAGGTATACAACTGAGCCAGCGAGTAACCAACAGTCGTGATATTGGCACTTGTCGTGTTGGAGTAGATGATATCGTCGGCCAGCTCCAGAACCTTATTCTTGACGAATGAGACATTAAGACTGCTGCTCCAGATGAAGTCCTTCTTCCTGATGAGGTCACCACTGACGCTGATCTCTATGCCTTTATTGAGCGTCTTACCAAGGTTCGTAGATACCGATGCTCCTACGATACCCGTAGAATACGCCTGCGAGGCATCCAGAATCAGGTCCTTCGACTTGGAGTAGAAATAATCCACATCGACATTGAAGCGGCCTTTAAGGAGTGAGGCACTGAAGCCGAAATCGGCTGTTCCCGTCTGTTCCCATCCGAGATTAGGATCGTTGATGCCCGATGAGATATATGACACCTCACCATTATAGGTCGAGACCGAGTAGACACTCTTTGAGGCATACCAGCCTACATTGGCATTACCCACCAGACCATAGCTGGCCTTAATCTTCAGATCGTCAATATAACGACGCAACGGACGGAAGAAATACTCGTCGGAGATACGCCAGGCACCGCTGACGCCGTAGAAGTTACCCCACTTTCGACCCAGCTTCGAGAGTCCGTCACGACGCCAGTTGGCGGTCAGATAGTAGCGGTTCTTCCAGTCGTAAGTGAAGCGGCTGATATAGCTGAACATGCTGCTCTCCAGGATACTGCCTGAACCACCGTAGGTGAGGTAAGCGGCTTCTACATACAACTGATCCGGATTGCTCAGTGTGGTTCCCGTACGTGATACGACATGTCGGTCACTGGCCGAAGCCTCAACACCGAAGAGTATGTCGAAGTGATGCTTTTTCAAATCAAACTGATAGTTGGCGGTATTGGTCCAAGTCCAGCTCTTCAGACTGGATGTTCCCGTACGACTGCTACCGTTAGGATAGCTGCCGCCATGCAGTGGGGTTCCGAAGGATTCATTCTGTATCAGTGTCCAGTCTACGCCGTAGAGCGTCTTCAGGGTCAGGCCCTTAACAGGCACGATCTCTGCATAACCGTTGGCAAGTATACGGTGAGTCTTCGATTCAGCATATTGTCCGCCTTCTATCAGTCCCAGAGCATTGTAATAGAACACCTCGACGGCATTATTACCTTTTCCCAAGTTACGCGGAGCCAGTTCTGAGGCGTAGAACGTTCCGTCTTCATTGTGAGCAGGTACGTTTGGCAGATCGACATAAGCCAGACGCGTCAGACCACCCATCGCACTGAGGGAGCCGTTACGGGAATCATCGGCTGTATGGATCTTGCTATAGGTGTATCCGCTGTTGAAGCCCACCTTCACAAAATTATTCAGCTTGTATGTACCATTGCCCTTGAATGAGAAACGGTTGTATTTCGAATCGATGGTGATTCCTTCCTGAGTGGTATAGCTGCCAGAGAGATAGTAGGTCGCCTTGTCGTTACCACCTTGCAGATTAAGGTTATGGTTCTGCGACAGTCCTGTACGGAATATCAGGTCTACCCAGTCGGTGCTGACAATGTTGCCGTTCTTATCCGTCATCGTGGCGTAAGGCAGACTATTGGGGTCGCCGCCGTTGTTCAGCCAGCCCTGATTCTTGATGTCGGTATACTGTATGGCATTCATGGGCTTCAGCAGCTTAGTGGCTGAATTAAAGCCGAGATTATAGTCATACGTCAGTTTCGACTTACCTGCTGCACCAGCGTTGGTGGTGATCAGCACCACACCTGCGGCAGCTCTTGAACCATACATCGCACTGGCGGCGGCATCCTTCAGGATATCTATCGACTTAATGTCTGCCGGATTGATGTCAGAGATAGGGTTGTAGTCGGTATTCGACGCGATATTGCTGGAGTTGATGGGTACACCGTCAACCACGTAGAGCGGGGTCACACTCGAGGTGATCGAAGCCACACCACGGATATTGATGACTGGGGCACTACCCACCTGAGAGCCTGAGGTAGATACCATCACACCAGCAGCATGTCCTTCCAGGAGATTGTCGATACTATGGCCCGTTACACCTTTCAACGACTCTTTGTTGATGGATGTGATCGAAGCCGTCAGGTCGCGGACCTTAGCTGTTCCGTAACCTATCACCACAACCTCGTTCAGCAGTCGCGTGTTCTCACGCAGATGGATATCCACAGGTTCACTGGTGTCGTAGACTTCTATCTCCTGTGAGAGATAACCTACGTAGGTCACATCGAGGGTATAAGGTTCCTCACCTTTCACCTGAAGTGAGAACTGGCCGTCGAGATCGGTTACTGCACTGCTGCGCGTACCTCTGATCTGTATAGCAGCACCAATCACGGGTTCATGCGTACGGGCATCGAGTACTCGACCTTGGAGTACATCCTGAGCCGCCACTTGAAGGGCGGCAATCAGGAATAATATATATAAAGTTAACTTTTTCATACAATCATCATTCATTTTAATTTCACTTGTTTATTCTTGTTCCTCCTATGGACGATAGCGTGAGGCTGCGGCGACGTTGTTGCCGAAGAACAAGGCATTCGTCAGGATACGTCCTGTACTGAGCCAGTAGCCACGATAGGTAGGCGATTCACTGAACAGGACTACTGTTCCTGCACCCACGTTGTCGAAGGCTATCACTGTGGCGTCTTTCAACAGTTTCTGATTGGCTTTCGTCAGATAACCGCCCAGTTGTTTGTCACCCTTCAGCTGCAACAGCGATGCATACGGGCTCTGCGGACGCGGCAGGATGTAGTTGCCCGTCTTCATCGTAAAGAGCTGACGGCTGTGGATACCGAATGCCAGGGGATTGGTGATGTCCAGGTCGGCAGCATAAAGTACGCCTCCGATACGACCGGGACCGTTCTGCTCGCGCTGGCTGGCATAGTCCAGACGCTTGTACTCTTTCTTCTCACCCTGTTTCTCATCGCCCTTCGGCCTTTCCTGAGCAGCGAAATGACTGGTGATACCGTTCTCTATCGCCCATTGCGACGCACGCTGCGACGTAATCAGCACACCACCGTCAGCGACCCAGTTCTTCAGACGCTCAACGAACTTCTTGGAGAAGAACTGATAGGTGCCGTCTACCAGGATAATGGCTGTGTAACGGTCTAATGGTGTACGGTCGGCATAGTCTGCAAATATCTTTGTCAGTGGAATATGATGATGATTTCCTAATAAGTGCCAGGTCTCGCCAATGGCGGTCCAGTTGATACCGGTATAACCACCTGTGCTGACGAAAGTGGCCACAACGGGTTTCTTCACTTCCTGGATATTGTCGCTACCCAGATCGATGCCCTCACTGCTGGCACTCGTTGACACACTGTATACCTTGACATCTGTGTCAGCAACGGCAGCCTTGATGGTATTGTATACACTATCAGCCGAGATGGTCTGATAAACGAGGGGCACAACCAGACTACCTATCGCAAAGTTCTGAACGCCAGCCTCTTCCGTCTTAGCATTAAAGGCTTTATAGGCTGCCTTCACATACACACCTTTGTCGAGCAGGTTGTAGAGTACTCGTGGCGCATAGAAATCGGCATAGTCGATGACGTAGGCGAACTGAGACTTTGCGAAAGCTGCTGTCGAGGGAGCAGGGACCTCCTTCACTATCTCTCCTACACTGATGCCCGTCACACCTTTCACAAACGGGAATCCATAGCCGTGAGCCGTACTCCAGGCCGTGATATCCATAAAGATACTGTCAACGAACTCAGTATGCTTTTCAAAGGCGGCATTCACCAGTCGGTATTGGGCTTGAGCCAAAGGAATAGCGTAGGCGTTGTCGGCCTTGAAATTTTTATCGCCCTGAGTAAAGTCCTTCGACAGCTTGTGGACTTCTATCTTGTGACGCAACAGATTGTCGAGGAAGAGATTCGTTGCGCCCTTGTTTTCCTGATCGCCAAACACGATATAGCCCTTACCGCCTTTCTGAACGGCGCTCTTGAAGAACTCCTGCTGATGACGCAGGAATACATCCTTCTTGTCTGTTCCTGCTTTCAGGGCACCGATGCTGGTACGCACGTTGTCGCGGATGTTCTTCGAGAAACGGTGGATGCCCAGTGAGGACTCTACCTGCACACCCTGTGAACTGCCTACCTCAAGCGTCGTGCCTACACCGCCTTGGAAATCGGGATAGGTAGAGCCATAGATCGGTGATATATTGTCGTAATTCTCTTTCGTGAAATACAATGAACCGATTTTATCCAGTTCTGCGCCGAAATAGTCGGCCAGGATCACGTTCAGTTCTGTATATGTACTTTCTGGAATCGTGTAGTTCCATGTGCTACGTACAGGAGAGGGCTCAAAATAATAGGTACTGTTACGGCCCATCTCGTGATAGTCGGCATAGATATTCGGATACCACTCATGATAGTATGCTGCACGCGCTTTGCTCTCTGGATGCACCAATGCAAACCAGTCGCGGTTCAGGTCGGCATAGAAATGGTTGCCGCGCAACGGTGTGAAGCTCTGGGTATGTTCAATGTCAAGGACATCATTGACGGTAGCTACGGAATGGAAAGCGTTGAAGTATTGTGCTGCCCGTTCACGGCCATCGGGATTCAGTGCCGGTTCTATCAGGATAATGGCATCGCCCAGACGTTTAACGATATCTGCATTCTGAGTGGCCACAAAATAGTAAGCTGCCAGAACCGATGCGTCCGTACCAGCCAACTCTCCACCGTGTACGTTATATCCCAATTGGATAATGACCTTCTGATCATCGTAATTAGAAGGATAACCGTAATTCGGATCTGCCAGTTTTACATGATTCTGACGGATGCTCTCCAGATTCTTGATGTTCTCCGGTGTGGAGATATGCAAAATGACGTATTCGCGGTTTTCATGGGAACGTCCGATGACCTTCAGTTGTGCGCGGTCTGACAACTTGTCAAGCAGACGGAAATACTCTACTACCCTATCGTATCTTACCAGTTCCGAACCAATTGGGAAACCAAAGAAATCCTCGGGTGTGGGTATCGATTGATCAAATGGGTTATTACTGCCGAAATAATATTCGGAATTATTGTTCACTGCCCAGGCTCCTGTAAGCCCCAGGCTTAATATCAATGCCAGTGTTAATACTAATCTTTTCATGTTTTTTGTGTTTTATTTGTTCCTTACCTATTATTATATATACACTCCCTTTCATCGCCATAGCCATCATCATCTGGCAGCGACATCCGTTTTCTTGCATTCGCATTCGCATCTGCATTCGATTCATTGTCTTCATAATTCTTATCTATTTTTGTTATTAAAATATGTTAGTCTGTTACTATGTCTTTAAAAAATAATTCTGTCTTTTCGACGGTGCAAAGGTACGGCGATTTCCACACTCCCACAATCCCAATGATGGGGCATTCAATATACCACATGCAAGGTATTTACACAAAAAATCGCCAGTAAATAGGAAATTTACCGGCGATTAACTATTAAAAGAGCCTATTTTCAGTCCTCTTTCACGATGGGATAGAGCTCGATGAACTCGCCCTGATGGTTCTGGCCGTCATTGATGAGTTCGGCAAACTTCTGGCCGACGGTTTCGATGTCGTGGAAGCCAGGGAGAGACATGTTGCCGTTGAGATCAGTGGTCGTAGGTCCAGGATGAACGGAGAAGATTTCCAAAGGGGTATTGGTCTGCTGGAATTCGATGGCCATCACACCCATCATGGCATTCTTGTGCAGCCTTGCTGGCAACGTAGGCCAACGGGTGCCAGTAGGGACTGATCTCTGAGGGTACGGTGACATTGGCAATACGGCCACCATTCTTGGCTATCAGAGGTATCAAGGCCTTGGTGAGTGCGAAGGTGCCGATGAAGTTCACATCCAGCGTCTCGCGGATGACGCTGATCTCTGTATGCTCGCTGTCCACACTCATATCGCCAGGGATGCCGGCATTGTTCACGAGCAGCGACAGTTCAGGATATCTTTCATTGATCTCCTTGGCGGCCTTGTCGATGCCGTCGAGATCTTTCAGTTCGATATTCACCCAGCCGAGGACGTCGATACCCTCAGCCTTCAACTCGCCGATGACTTTTGTGGCGCGCTGCTCATCGCGTGCGCCGATCACTACCTGCCAGCCACTCAGACCGAGGTGCTTGGCTATTCCAAATCCGATGCCCTTATTGGCACCAGTCACTAAAACAATCTTCTTTCCCATCTTTTTTGATGCAAAGGTACTACTTTCTCAGCAGAATCCGCACACCGAAACGAGAAAAAACGATAAAAATACCATACTCATGGTACGATTTCAAAGATTCTTTGTATCTTTGCACTCAAATATCCACTGATTGTTTATGAAGAAAATTAGTATTATATCCGTTCTTTTAGTTTGCATTTCGCTGACGGCAAATGCACAGTTCCCCATGTTCGGAGGCGGCAACCGCGCCAATCAGGACAGCCTTCGTAAGATAGCGGCAGCCGACTATGCCGACATGCTGGCTAAAGTAGGAGTCAGCCAACCCCGTGAAGGCCGTCAGCCCAACAGTCAGGACGGAAGCAAGCACCCCAACTATGATGAACTGACAGCCAACCCCTACCCCTTCTATCCTGATCCGCTGGTTACCGAGAACGGCAAGAAGGTCACCAACGCCAAGATGTGGTATAAGGTGCGCCGTCCGGAGATCGTACGCCTGTTTGAGGATCATGTCTATGGCCATATTCCCGACAATGTACCCGGTGTGACGTGGGAAGTCACCAATGAGGAGAAGAGGGATCTTGCAGGAACGCCCGTCATCATCCGATATCTGAAAGGCGTGGTCGATAACGCCGGTTATCCTTCCATCAAGGTAGAGATTCAGGCCAATGTGGTCTATCCAGAGGGCAAACAGAACCTGCCCGTCATCATAGAGTTCGGATTCGGAGGCGGTGATCCTCTCCGCACCTTTGGCGGAGGCGTGTCGTGGAAGCAGATGGTCATCGAACGCGGATGGGCTGCTGCCACCATCAACCCCTCGTCCATACAGGCCGATTCCGGCTCAGGCCTCACCAACGGCATCATCGGACTCTGCAATAAGGGTGAGCACCGTCAGCCGTCCGACTGGGGCTCGCTCCGTGCCTGGGGCTGGGGACTCTCTCGTCTGATAGACTACCTGGAGACCGACAAGACCTTCGATGCTAAAAAATGTGCCATCGAGGGTGTCTCACGTTATGGCAAGGCCTCACTCGTGGCGATGGCATTTGATGAACGCGTCGCAGCAGGATTCATCGCCTCGTCAGGCAAGGCCGGTGCAGCGGGCTGGCGTCGTGACTGCGGTGAGAGCATCGGCAACATCGTCTCGCATGAGGAATACCACTGGGTATGCGGCAACCTGATCAAATACGGGACAGACCCGATGACAGAAAACGACCTGCCTGTTGACCAGCATGAGTTGATAGCCCTCTGTGCTCCACGCGCCTGCTTCATCTCCACTGGCAGTTGGAGCGGCGATAAATGGCAGGATGTGGTCGGTTCGTTCATATCAGCCTCGAAAGCATCGCCCGTCTATGAACTGCTGGGCTATAAAGGCGTAGGCACAGACCTCTTCCCTGGTATGGACAACGGTCTGATGGAAGGCCGCCTCACCTATCGTCAGCACCACGGAGGTCACGAAGCAGGTCCCAACTGGCCCTTCTTCCTCGACTTCTTTGAACGTGAAGTGCTTTTATTTCATTAAGAATCTCAGACAAAGCATGGTGAGGTCGTCGCTCTGCTCGGCATCACCTACAAAGGCATGAACGGCCTGGGTCATCCGGTCTATCACAGCCTTGGGCGAGAGTTGGCCATCCTGGATGGCACGGTTCAGTTCGTCGATAATTCTGTCATTACCGAACAACTTCTCATCGGCATCCGTCGCCTCGTCCAGTCCGTCGGTAAAGAGAAGGACGGTGGTTTGCGGTTCAATGACGATCTCCTGCGTCAGATAGGGTGTATCCTCCATGATACCCAACGGAAGAATCTGATTAACAGGCAGCGGTTCAACGGTCTTGTTGATCAGGATGGGAGCCTCGTGCCCCGCATTGCAGTAGCGCAGCAGACCCCAAAATACAAGCAGGGCACGCTCCACATGGTGAAAGACCTGAAGTTACCCACGATGAAACCACTCGATCCAGAGACGATGAAACTGATATTCAAAAAGCAGAGATAATATGGACTACGTAAAACTTGG
>JAEENF010000170.1 GCA_016283605.1 Prevotella sp. | reverse complement strand
GAGTGATAGGTCGGAGGAGGACATCAACCGCTGGCTGTGGGATTGGGGCGAGAAGATTGAGGAGATGATGCAGGATTTTCCGCTGTTGAAGGATATCTGTAAGGGACTGAAGAAGAACCAGTATCCTGCGGCGCTGTTTGTAGGCGGTGGGCTGCTGATGACCTTGATGACGCGCTGCACCTATAGGTTTTATCATCGTCCTGAAGAGTTGCGACGTCTGAATAATTCGACGCTGATTATTGGTGATCCAGCAAGCGGTAAGAGCTTTGCTACTCGTTTGTTCAAACTATTGGCTGCCCCTATCGTCGCTGCCGACAAGGTGGGCAAGGATGCCATCAATGCTTATCGCGAGCAGATGCGCACCAAGGGGGCCAATAAAGAGAAGCCCAAGAAGCCGAAGGTGGTGGTACGAGTCCATCCGGCTCGAACCTCTAACGCCCAGTTCATTCAGGACATGGTGAACTCTGTGGAGGAAGTGGATGGTCAGCCCATGCAACTGCACATGCTGACGTTCGATACAGAGCTGGATAACACGGTAACCGTTCAGAAAGGTGGCTCCTGGATTGACAAGCAGTCGCTGGAACTGAAGGCCTTCCATAACGAAGAAGACGGTCAGGCGTATTCGAACAACGACTCGATCCTTCAGGATTTCTATGTGACTTGGAACTTCATCTATACGGGCACGCCTATCGCGCTGAAGAAGAAGGTGAATGAGCAGAATTTCGGTTCAGGATTGGCCACTCGCTTGACTTGCATCCCTCTGCCAGCCACCAATTTTGAGATGATGGAGCGCGAGAAGACGGTGGATATCGAGAGCGATGGTCGCCTGAAGGAGTGGGCTTTCAAGTTGGATCGTGTGAAGGGTCTGCTGAGTCTCGATAAGATTGTAGATGAGCTTTACGACTGGACGGCTCGCCGCATGGTTGACGCCAAGGAGAACAACTCCAAGGCCGACGAAATGCTCCTGAAGCGTTGTGCTTATCACGGTCTGAATTTTGCGGCTCCGTTTATCGTGATGCGCCATTGGGCTTGCATCCATCAGGAGGGCAACTACTGGTGCGGTGAGTTCGAGACGGATGATGTGGACTGGCGTCTCACGGAATTGCTGGTGAACATCCAGTATGCCTGTCAGCGTCATTACTTTGGGGCTATGGCCGAGAAATACTTTGATGACCAGAAGCGCGACGTGTCGGCTAACGCCCGTCGCAAGCAGAAAACCATCGAGGCGTTTAACCGTCTGCCTGAGGAGTTCACTGCCGAAGACATCATGCGCTGCTTCGGACTGGAAGGTGAGTCATCGGCACGAGGTCGCGCCCGCACGTTGCTGGCAGACCATCTGGCCGTGAAGACTGGAGAATTCAAGGACAACGGCAAGGTGAAAGCCCTGTATCGCAAGACTGGAACAGTCATGCTATAGTTTTGCCGTTTTCCCGTTTTGCCGTTTTCCCGTTTCGTTATGTAGTTTTTAGTAATAACAAAGTAGATTATGAAAGAAGTAGAAGTAAATAAAAGTATTAAACTCTCTCCTCACTTTTCATTAGGGGAGATGACGAAGACAAGTTATCATCCGCAGGATGGGAACATCCCGTCGAGGGTGCATATCGAGAACCTCATAAATCTCTGTGAGAACTGGTTGGAGGAGTTGAGGAGCAGGTATAATTTGCTTTACGGTCAGAGGAGGGTGACACGCAAGGGACAGTCCCCCTGTAATTCGGTCACTGCGCTCCCTGCTCACAGAGGGGACAGTCCCTGTGTGTCACAGGAGAGTCCCATCGTGATCAATAGTGGTTTCAGGTCGCCGGAGGTGAATCAGAAATGCGGAGGTGCCAAGAACTCAAACCATCTGACGGGCTGCGCGGTGGACATCCACTGTGCGGGGAAGGAACAGGCGATACGCTATGCCTGTATCCTACTGGATATCGCGGATGGTAAGAAAATGGACTTCGATGAACTAATTTTGGAGAAGCGTGGCACGACCATCTGGGTACACTTCGCGGTGAGGCCGAAAGGTAACAGAAGGTATGTGGATTTCTAAAAAGAAGGAACCATTCTTGCGTATATTAAATAATTGGTCGAAAGTCTTGGTACTTTCGGCTTTTTTATGTACCTTTGCATTCGATAAATCATGTTGATTATGAAAAAGATTATGATAATGGCAGTAGCCGCCATGATGGCTACGGTGGGCGCAAAGGCCCAGCACAAGGAGGGCGAGACGACGTTCCAGCCCCGTGTGGGTATCACGATGTCGGACGTCACGAACCTGGAAGATTCCAAGATGAAGGTGAACGTGACCTACGGCGTGGATTTCGAATATTTCGCTACCGACCAGCTGAGTATCGGTGCCGGTGTGCTCTTCACCGACCAGGGTGCGACGATCGAAGATGACAGCGAAAAGTATAAGATGAACGTCTACTACACTGCATTCCCCATCACGGCCAACTACTACGTGTTGCCGGGACTGGCCATCAAGGCCGGTGTGCAGCCCGCCTACAGGGTGAAGGCCAGAATGGAGCACGACGGTCAGAGAATAGACATGGACCGTGCCCTCGAGACTCTGCTCGAAGATGACGACATGAAGATCAATAAGTTCGACCTCGCCATCCCCGTGGGTCTGTCGTATGAGTACAACGGTCTGACGCTCGACGCCCGTTACAACTTCGGCATCACCAAGCTGTTCTCTAACTTCGAGGATGACGTGCGCCACAAGTGTGTCGTCATCACCCTCGGTTATAAATTCTGATAAGCAATGACCAGAGAGGAAGATATACGCCGGGCGGTGGAGACGATGAGAAAGGGGGGGGTGATACTCTATCCTACCGACACCGTCTGGGGCATTGGCTGTGACGCCACGAACGCAGAGGCCGTGAAGCGGGTGTACGCCATCAAACAGCGCGACGACTCGAAGGCGCTGATCTGTCTGGTGGACTCCGATGCACGGATGCAGCGCTATTTCCGGCAGGTGCCCGATGTGGCCTGGCAGCTGATTGACAGTCTGAAGGAGGGAGATACCAAGCCGACGACACTGATCCTGGACGGTGCGGTGAACCTGGCGGAGAACCTGATTGCCGAAGACGGCAGCGTGGGTATCCGCATCACGCAGGAACCCTTCTCGAAGGAACTGTGCTACCGTTTTCAGAAGGCCATCGTCTCGACGTCGGCGAACATCAGCGGCGAGCCTGCCGCACAGAACTACGGCGACATCGACCCGAGGATCATCGAGGCGGTGGACTACGTCTGCTGGAGTCGCCGGCAGGAACATAAACCGCATACGCCGTCGTGTATCATCAAACTGAAGGAAAACGGCGAGGTGACCATTATCAGGAAATAAGCGATGACGATAAGGGAAGGAATGACGATGGTACAGCGCCTGCACGACTGGCGTGTGGCGCATGTCAGCGACAGGATGTTCATACTCATCCTGGCACTGCTGGTGGGCTTCTTTGCCGCCGTTGCCGCCTTCTCGCTCCACTGGATCATCAACCAGATCGTGATGCTGCTGACGAGCTCGTTCGAGAAGTCGCATGCCAACTGGCTCTATCTCGTCTATCCTGTCATCGGCATCTATCTCACCTCGTTGTTCGTGAGGTATATCGTCAAGGACAATATCTCGCACGGCATCACCAGGATACTCTATGCCATCTCGTCGAACAGGTCGAGGCTGAAGTCGCATAACTGCTGGTCGAGTGTGATCGCGTCGGCCATCACCATCGGCTTCGGCGGATCGGTGGGAGCAGAGGCACCAATCGTGCTGACGGGCTCGGCCATCGGCTCGAACCTGGGCAAGCTGTTCCGCATGGACCGTAAGATCCTGATGACACTGGTGGGCTGCGGTGCGGCAGGCGCCATCGCGGGAATCTTCAAGGCGCCGATAGCTGGACTGGTGTTTACCGTCGAGGTGCTGTTGATCGATATGACGATGTCGGCGATGCTGCCGATCCTCATCTCGTGTGTGACGGCGACGTGCTTCACCTATATCTTCAGCGGCGACGCGGCACTGTTTACGTTCCATCTCGACAGCGAGTGGTCGGTAGAGCGTATACCGGCGTGTGTGCTGCTGGGTGTCACCTGCGGACTGATATCGTTGTACTTTATCCGTATGATGGGTTTTTGTGAGGGGATCTTCGCACGCTATAAGGAGCATCCGCACATCAAACTGGCCATCGGCGGTTCGGTACTGAGTCTGCTGATCTTCTGTTTCCCCGCCCTTTACGGCGAGGGTTACAGCAGTATCAATATGTTGCTGAACGGTCGCACGGAGGCCGACTGGGACCAGATCCTGAACAACTCGATGTTTGCGGGGGAGGGGAGTCTGTTGCTGTTCTATATCGCACTGGTAATCCTGATGAAGGTCATCGCCACCTCGGCCACGAATGGAGGCGGAGGCTGTGGCGGTACGTTCGCACCCAGCCTGTTTGTGGGCTGTTTCACGGGATTCTTCTTCTCGCGCGTGTGGAACATCTATCAGATCGGCGTGTATATCCCTGAGAAGAACTTCGCGCTGATGGGTATGGCCGGCGTGATGTCGGGCGTGATGCATGCCCCGTTGACGGGTATGTTCCTCATCGCCGAACTAACGGGCGGATACAGTCTGTTGCTGCCGCTGATGATGGTCAGCGTCTGTTCGTACCTGACGATTATCATCTTTGAGCCCCACAGCATCTACGGTGCGCGGCTGGCGAAGGAGGGTAAGCTGTTGACGCACCATACCGATCACGCCGTGCTGACGCTGATGAACCTCGACTCGGTGATCGAGCGGGATTACGACTGGGTGTCGCCGGATATGGAACTGGGACAGATCGTGAATAAGATCAGCCGCAGCCATACGACGGTGCTGCCGGTTCTGGATGCGGCAGGCACACTGCTCGGAGAGGTGGAGATCATGAAGATACGTAACGTGATGTTCCGCATAGAACTGTATCATCATTTTACGGCGAGTCAGCTGATGATTGAGCCGAAGGCGAAACTCGACGAGTTGACACCGATGGCGCAGGTGATGCAGGTCTTCGACCGCACACGGGCCGACTGGTTGCCCGTACTGGATTCGGAAAACCACCTGAAGGGATACATCTCCCGCAAGCGCGTCTATATGATGTACCGTAAGATGGTGGCAGATATGAGCGAGGATTAAGTGAATAGTGAATAGTGAATAGTGAAAAGTGAATAGTGAATAGTGGAGAAGAAAGATTTACGGATTGTGTTTATGGGAACGCCGGAGTTTGCGGTGGAGACACTGAAGGCGCTGGTGGAGCACCAATATCATGTGGTGGCTGTGGTGACGCAGCCCGATAAACCCGTGGGGCGACATCAGACGGAGATGCAGCCTTCGGAGGTGAAGAAATATGCACTGGAACACGGACTACCCGTCCTGCAGCCGGAGAAGATGAAGGATCCTGACTTTGTAGAGGAACTGCGCAGCTATCAGGCTAATCTGCAGGTGGTTGTCGCTTTCAGAATGCTTCCAGAGGTGGTGTGGGATATGCCGGAATACGGCACCTTCAACGTACATGCGGCCCTCTTGCCCCAATATCGCGGTGCGGCCCCGATCAACTGGGCGGTCATCAACGGTGAGACACAGACGGGTGTGACGACCTTCTTCCTCGACAAGGACATCGATACGGGGCGCATCATCATGCAGAAGCCCTTCGACATTCCTGACAGCGCCGATGTGGAATACGTCTACGACGGACTGATGCACTTGGGTGCGGAGATCTGTCTGGAGACGTTGGAACGCATCATGGCTGCCGACGGTCGTCCGGAGAGTATCCCGCAGGAACAGCTGATGACGGCCGGACAGACGTTGCATGCGGCACCAAAGATCTTCAAGGAGACCTGTGAGGTCGATTGGAAACAGTCTGCCAAGCAGATATACGACTTCGTACGTGGACTGAGTCCTTATCCTGGAGTATGGACGACGGTAGTCTCTCCCTCAGGCACGTCGACGGTGCTGAAGATCTTCAAGGCCACCAAGACGGAGCGGAAGGCTGAAGAGGCGCCCGGACATATCGTCGTCGAGAAGGACACGCTCCTCATCGCTGCGGGCGATGCGTATCTTCAGATCGACGAACTCCAGATGGCTGGCAAGAAACGGATGTCGGCCAGGGACTTCCTCAATGGCAGTAAGAACCTGACTGCATCACGTTGTGTCCGGACGAACGACCCTGTGTGAATAAAAAACTGTAAAAATCTGTAGCTGAATATAATAAATGTGGAGAATTTGCGTTTCTAAGGTATAAACATATAAAAATTGATTTGCCTATGAAGCATTTTACTCCCGAACGATTCGAGCCCAGTGAGCAGTCGTTAGAACTGATCCGGCAATTTGCTTACAGCTATCCCGTAGAAACGAAACCCCAGGCGGCTCGCCTGAATTAAAAAAGGATTATGGTATTAGTATCACCCTCATTACTTGCAGCCGACTTCTTACATCTCGACCGCGACATCCAGATGATCAACCGCAGTGAGGCCGACTGGCTTCATCTGGACGTGATGGACGGCACGTTCGTTCCGAATATCTCGTTTGGATTCCCTGTCCTTGAGGCCGTAGCAAAGGTCTGCGAGAAACCTCTCGACGTACATTACATGATCGACCGTCCGGAACGGTATATCCAACAGACGGCCAAGTTGGGTGCGATGATGATGAACGTCCACCTGGAGGCGACGACCCATCTGCACCGTACTGTTCAGGAGATCCATCAGGCAGGCATGAAAGCCGGTGTGACGCTGAACCCCTCGACTCCCGTCTCACTGTTGGAAGACATTATCGGCGAGGTGGAGATGGTGCTGCTGATGAGTGTGAATCCGGGCTTCGGCGGACAGAAGTTTATCGAGAATACCATCGATAAGGTGAAACGCCTCAGAAGGATGATTGAGGAAAAGGGCTGTCAGACACTCATAGAAGTCGACGGTGGCGTGCAGGGTGAGACAGCACCCCGTCTGGTAGCCGCAGGTGTCGACGTACTCGTCAGTGGCAGTTACGTCTTCAAGGCACAAGATCCGGAAAAGGTGATTCGCGATCTGCGCAGTTTACGCTAAGACTAAGTTTACGCCGTGTTGTCTCGTCATCTTCCGAAGATTGATGAGCGCATAGCGCATACGGCCTAACGAGGTGTTGATGCTCACACCCGTCTCTTCGGCAATCTCCTTGAACGACATATCCTGGAAGAAACGCATGTAGACGACTTCGCGCTGTGACTCAGGAAGGGCATTCATGAGTCGGACGACATCACGCTTCACCTGTTCATTAACCAGTTCGCTCTCGCGGTAGGAGTCGAGCACCGAGGCACACTTCATGTTCTGCAGGTTATTGTTCTTACCCTGATCGACGAGATGCTCGCCCTTCTGGTCACGGTAATGGTCCATCACGACGTTGTGTGCGATGCGCGTCAGCCAGAACACAAACTTGCCGGTGGTCGAATACTGCTGGTTGCGTAGTCTCATGATGGCCTTGATGTAGGTCTCCTGAAACAGGTCGTTGGCCAAATCCTCATCCTTCACCATATAAGTGATATAGGTGAAAATCTTGTCTTTGGTACGAGTCAGCAATTCATCGAATGCTTTATTATTACCTTTTGCATATAACAATGCCAATTCCTCGTCTGACAAATCTCCGAAGAGCGGAGCTGCAGAGTCAGTCTCTTTCAAATTACTCATACTTCATTTTAGTTTAAATGGAGTAAAGTCTGTTTCGATAGGCAATAATATTTTTGTTAATGTTAATAATTCGTGGGCAAAAGTAGGCATTTTCATCGAAACTACCAAAAAAAAATGTAAAAAAGTGGGCATTCTGTTGCTTTTTTGCTATCTTTGCATCAGTAAAACAATAAAAATATGATGAAATTATTTGTTCCTGGGCGTCTTTGCCTCTTTGGAGAACATACAGACTGGGCTGGTCACTATCGTACGATGAATGCCGACATCGCTCCTGGTGCCGCCATTGTGACGGGTATAGAACAAGGTATCTATGCCGAAGTGGAGAAATCCAGCATCTTTGAGCTCTATAGCGTAGCGCCTGAGATTGATGGCCTCTGGCAGGATTTCTCCTGTCGGATGGACGAGGCGGAACTGAAACGTATCGCCAAGAGCGGCTCGTTCTTCTGCTATTGTGCCGGTGTGGCCTCTTATATGCTGGAATGGTATAAGGTGGGTGGCGTACGTATCAAGATTACAAGTATGACGCTGCCGATGAAGAGTGGTCTTTCGAGTTCTGCTGCTATCTGTGTCCTCGTCGCGCGCGCGTTCAATTTATTATATAATCTGAATCTCAACACGCTCGGCGAGATGAACATCGCCTATGTGGGAGAGTTGCGTACCAGTAGCCGTTGCGGTCGTCTGGACCAGGCTTGTGCCTTCGGTGTGAAACCCAACCTGATGACCTTCGACGGTGATGAGATCGAAGTGCGTTCGCTGAACGTGAAAAAACATCTGTATTGGGTGTTTGCCGATCTCTGTGCCGAGAAGAATACCATCAAGATCCTTTCAGATCTGAACAAAGCCTATCCTTTCCCGACCACCGATGCGGAACGGGCTGAGCATGAAGCACTTGGACAAGATAACATCGCGTTTGTAGAACGGGCCATTCAGTATATGGCGGAGGGCAATGCCGAAGAACTGGGTCGGCTGATGACGGAAGCGGAGGCGCTGTTCGACAAGAAGGTGGCACCGATGTCATCGGCGCTCTATGCACCGAAACTGCATAGTGTCTTGCAGGATCCTAATATCCAGCCTTTGGTTTGGGGCGGTAAGGGCGTCGGCTCGCATGGTGACGGCTCCGTACAGTTCCTGGCCCGTAGTGAGGAAGCACAAAAGCAGTTGGTAGTCTATCTGAACGATCAGGGTATGAAGGCCTATACGCTGACGCTAAAACCTGTTCATACGGTTCGGAAAGCCATCATCCCTGTGGCGGGTTTCGGTACCCGACTTTATCCGGCCACTCGTGCGCTGAAGAAGGATTTCTTCCCCATCCCGTGTCCGGATGGTATGGTGCGTCCGGTGATCTTGATCCTGCTCGAGGAACTGATCCAGAGTGGTATCGAGGAAATCTGTCTGGTACTGGGTTCTGAGGAAGAACGACAGTTGTATTCTGATTATTTCGAGCGTCCCTTGGCTGAGGAACATCTGCGGAAACTGAATCCGGAGGCCCAGGAATACGAAAACCATATCCTCGATATCGGGAAGCGTCTGCACTATGTCTATCAGCGGGAAAAACGCGGTTTCGGACATGCGGTGTATCAGGCGGCTCAGTTTGCGGGTAACGAACCCGTGTTGCTGTTGTTGGGTGACACGCTCTATCGCAGCGACTCCAACAAACCATGTGCCTTACAGATGATAGAAGAGTATGAGCGCTATAACTCGCTGATGGTCAGTATCCATCCGATACCTTTGGCAGAAGTGAGCCGTTACGGTATCCTGCACGGTGTATGGGAAGATAAGGGTCGTTCGGTCTTGAATGTGTCGACGATGATGGAAAAGCCCAAGGCCAGCTATGCTGAGGAATATCTTGCTGTCCGTAATAAGGACGGGGAGAAGGAGTACTACAGCGTGTTTGGTCAGTATATCCTGACACCCGAGGTGTTCTCGCAGTTACATGAGGACATCATGCAGAAGGAGATCGATCGCGATCATGTGACGGAAGTGGAGTTGACCTCAGCCCTTGAGGCTGTTCGTCAGCGTAGTGGTATGATGGGCATCCGTCTGAAAGGCCGGATGTTTGATATGGGTAATCCTAAGGCCCTCGTGAGGACCGTACAGGAATTCTCTAAATAAAAATGATTATCCCCCGCCGATTGGCGAGGGATAATTGTTATTTGATGAGACTCAGCAGGTATTTGCCGTAGTCGTTCTTTGCCATCGGCTTGGCCACTTCGGCCAGCTGCTCCTTACTGATCCAACCGCGTTTGAAGGCTATCTCCTCCAAACAGGCCACCTTCAGTCCTTGGCGCTTTTCAATCACCTCGATAAAGGTAGAGGCCTCAGAAAGTGAGTCGTGGGTGCCTGTATCGAGCCAGGCAAAACCGCGCTGCAAGGTCTGGACTTTCAGGATATGCTGAGCGAGATACTCCTGATTGACGGAAGTGATCTCCAGTTCTCCACGGGCAGAGGGCTTGATGTGCTTGGCGATTTCTACCACACTGTTGGGATAGAAATAGAGTCCCACAACGGCATAGTTGGATTTGGGATGCTCGGGTTTTTCCTCAATACTCAGGCAGTTGCCTTCATTGTCGAACTCAGCAACACCATAGCGCTCGGGGTCGTTGACGTAGTAACCGAAGACTGTTGCAAGTCCTTCTTTCTCAGCGTTTTCTACACTTTGACGTAAGAGACCCGTGAATCCTGAACCATAGAAGATATTATCGCCGAGGACGAGGCAGACACAGTCGTCGCCGATAAACTTCTCGCCGATGATAAAGGCTTGAGCCAGACCGTCGGGTGAGGGTTGCTCGGCATATTCAAAACGGACACCCAGTTCGGAACCGTCGCCCAGGAGTCTGCGGAATCCGGGAAGGTCGTGTGGGGTGGAAATGATAAGAATCTCACGGATGCCGGCAAGCATCAAAGCCGAGATTGGGTAATAGATCATCGGCTTGTCGAAAATGGGAATCAGTTGTTTGCTGATACCCTTGGTGATGGGGTAGAGACGGGTGCCAGAACCGCCTGCTAATACTATTCCTTTCATAACTGCAATATATATTTCGCTGCAAATATACTGCTTTTTTATCGAAAAATCCACGTACGGTAGCAAATTTTTCACTCTTCGCTCTTCACTCTTCACTTTTTTTCGTAATTTTGCACCCAAATTCTGCAAAATAAGAAAAAATATGGCATTTTGGAATAAACTATTCGGAAAGAACGACGACCATAAGGTTGGTGGCATGGAGGACTTCATGACACTGATCCGTGTGTATTTTCAGGCTGCAATGGCTTCAGACCTAGGTATCACGAATCTGAGCGCACTGCCCGACCTGCGTGTCTTTAAGTCGACGCTGAAAGTGCCCACCGTGAATAATAAACTCGGTGTGGGTGAACGCAGTCGCTGTAAGAATATGTTGAAGTCAATGTACGGTATGGACGATGACTTCTTCAAAGAAATCGACCAGAGTCTGCGTAAGCGTTGTAAGAAGATGCAGGACGCACAGACCTATCTTCTGCAATTCCAGGGCTTTACACAGGAACTGATGATGTTGACGGGTAATCTTATGAAGTTCAAGCTTCGTCTGCCCGGCTTCCTGAAGAAGGCGCTATACACGATGACGGAGAAGACCGTGAATGACATCTTCAACAAGAACGATTTCTCTGATCCCGCTGTGATGAAATCTGTGGTCGCTGTTCGTCAGTATAGTCAGCGTCTGGGATTCTCCCAGCAGTGGGTAACAAACTTCGTTTACAAGGTCGTGATGTTAGCAAAAAAAGAGCCAAGACCCAAAACAGACGAGAAATAGTATAAAAAAACTTAAATTTTACTGAGGTGGTAATCCTTTAACAAGGATTTTATATACTTTTGTAGGACAAAAAGTTACGTCATGGGTTCAAACGAGCAGATTATAGCAACTTTCCAAACTCGGATACGCGATTTGATTCAACGGTTCAAGGAACTGAAGAAAGAGAATCAAGGTCTCTATGAGATGGTGGAAAAGAACGAACAGGACATCAAGGACCTGCAGGCTAAGCTGACCCAGGCGGATCATGACTACCAGTCTCTGAAAATGGCCAAGATGATTGAAATCACTGATGGTGATCTGGAAGATGCCAAGGCCAGAGTTGCCAAAATGATCAGGGACGTCAACAAGTGCATTGCTCTCTTAAGCGATGAAGACCCAAACCAGTAAGAAGCGATGGCAGAAGTAAACAAAGAGAAACTACATATCAGACTGCACGTCTACGATGAGGAGATAGAGGTGACGGTAAATCGTGAAGACGAGGAATACTACCGTGCTGCCGCCAAACTCATCACTGACCGCTATAATGCTTATGCGCAGGCTTATAAAGGAAGGAAGGGAGAACATACAATCTCTCTGATGACCTTGATAGACATTGCGTTGATGTATGAGCGTGTCAAGCATCGTAACGACACAGTCCCCTATAATGATGTTCTCCAAAAGTTGACTTCTGAAATCGAGGAAGCAATGAAGTGAGAATATGGTTATTAATATAGATTTTTTATGGATTTAATTTTTGTTCTGTTAATTGCCGCAGGCGCACTCGCTTTGGGAGGTGTCGGCGGATATCTGATGTTCCGTTATGTGCTGACGGGAAAATATAAGGAGATGATGGAGACCGCCCAAAAGGAGGCCGAAGTCCTCAAGGAAAAGAAAAAGCTCGAGGTGAAGGAAATGTTCATCAACAAGAAGAGCGAGTTGGAGAAGGAAGTGCAGCAGCGCAACCAGCACATCCAGCAGAGTGAGAATAAACTGAAGCAGCGTGAGATCTCACTGAACCAGCGTCAGGAAGAGATGGGTCGTCGCAAGAATGAGCTTGACAACCAACAGCAGCGTATTGAGAACGAGAAGAAGCTTCTGAGCCTGAAGGCTGAGGAACTTGAGAAGATGCAGCTGAAGGAGCGTGAGAAACTGGAGGAAGTTTCCGGACTGAGTGCAGAAGATGCCAAGAACCGTCTGATTGAGTCGATGAAGGACGAGGCCAAGACCGCTGCCGCTAGTTATATCAACGAGATTATGGATGAGGCCAAGCTGAATGCCGACCAACAAGCCAAGAAGATTGTGATTCAGACCATCCAGCGTGTAGCTACGGAGACTGCTATAGAGAACTCCGTCAGCGTGTTCCATATAGATAATGATGAGGTGAAAGGCCGCATCATCGGTCGTGAGGGAAGAAATATCCGTGCTCTTGAGGCCGCTGCCGGTGTGGAAATCGTCGTCGATGATACGCCTGAAGCTATCGTTATCAGTGGTTTCGATCCTGTACGTCGTGAGACTTGTCGTCTGGCTCTCCATCAGTTGGTGAGCGACGGTCGTATCCATCCTGCACGTATTGAGGAGGTTGTGGCTAAGGTGAAGAAGCAACTCGACAATGAGATTATCGAGACGGGTAAGCGTACGGCCATCGACTTAGGTATTCACGGCCTGCATCCCGAACTGATTCGTATCATTGGTAAGATGAAATACCGTTCTTCGTACGGACAGAATCTGTTGCAGCACGCACGTGAGACTGCGAACCTCTGTGCGGTGATGGCCTCAGAGTTGGGACTGAATCCCAAGAAGGCAAAGCGTGCAGGACTGTTGCACGATATCGGCAAGGTACCCGATGAGGAGAGCGAACTGCCACACGCTATCTATGGTGCTAAGATTGCTGAGAAATATAAGGAGAAACCCGATATTTGCAATGCTATCGGTGCTCACCACGATGAGATGGAGATGCAGACGCTGTTGGCACCTATCGTTCAGGTCTGTGATGCTATCTCTGGTGCCCGTCCTGGCGCTCGTCGTGAAATTGTGGAAGCATATATTAAGCGTCTGAACGATCTTGAGGCTATCGCGATGAGTTATCCTGGTGTCACGAAGACCTATGCTATTCAGGCTGGTCGTGAGTTGCGTGTCATCGTTGGTGCCGATAAGATGAGTGATGCTGAGACGGAGGCTCTGAGTGGTGAGATTGCTACGAAGATCCAGAACGAGATGACCTATCCAGGTCAGGTGAAGATTACGGTGATCCGTGAGACTCGTAGCGTGGCTTACGCAAAGTAGAATTGAAAGAGATACAGATAAGAAATCGGGCAAACCACTTGAGTTTGCCCGATTATTTTATTGTTGTATGGAACTCTCCGATAAATAGAACTCTCTCAGAGGCTTGTTAATGGGTTCGCCTTTCAGGGTGATATTCTCCTGAAGTTTGATCTCTGTTGAAGAGCTACCCACCTTAATGATAAACTCGCCCGGTTGGATATTCCATTGACGCTGATCTTTATGACTATAGAATCCGAATTGTTCGGTGTAGAGTTTCACATTGACGGTCTTGCTTTCTCCTGCCTTCAAAGATACGCGAGCAAAGCCCTGCAACTGAATAGGACGAATCTGCTGGTCGGCATTTGAGGGTGAGAGGTAGATCTGTGCCACTTCATCGGCAGTCACTTCTCCCGTATTCTTGACCTCAAACGAGAGACTGATACTCTGGTCGGAAGTTGAAGCTTCACGCTGTACTTTCAAGTTGCTGTATTCAAAGGTGGTATAGGTCAAACCGTAGCCGAAGGGCCATTGGATACGGGGATCCTTTTCTGCTGAATAGTTATAGCAGATAGCCTCGTTGATTTCGGTGTTAGGATAGCTGACAGACAGTTTGGCTGAGGGGGATACTTTGCCGTAAAGAATGTCGGCAACGGCATTGCCTCCTTCTTCACCAGGATACCAGGCCTGGATGACGGCAGCACATTTCTCTGCAAGACCGGAAATGACTTGAGCTCTGCCTCCAAACATCACCAATACAACAGGCTTACCCGTTTTTATGAGTTCTGCAACGAACTGTTCCTGTTTGCCTGGAAGACGTAGACTCTGACGGTCTCGGTTTTCGCCACAGAGCATCACATTCTCACCCATAGCGGCGATAATGACGTCAGCTTGTTGGGCCATTGTGAGGGCTTCTTGTTTGTCGGCCTTCTCGCCAGAATCAACTTTTCGGTGCAGAATCTCGTACTCCCAAGCACGTTCGTCACCCAGTTCGCTGAATTTGGTTTCAATCTCTTCTGTCCAATCGCAACCTCGTGAATACATGATGTTGAAACCTTCGGGCTTATGCGAGGTCATACCTTCCAGAAGTTTGACGATATGGGGTTGCTCAGGGGTGTCCTCCATCTTCTTCCAGAAATACGACATAGCCGGATAGGTATAGTCGCCACACATCGCCCAGATAGAATTGGCATTAGGTCCAGTAAGTAGGATGTTCTTGGCATCTTTCAACGGTAGTACTCCGTTGTTCTCTAGCAGTACAACCGATTGTGTGGCTATATCGTAGGCAGTCTGACGCTCCTCGGGGGTATCTAGTTGGATATCTTCTTTGCTATAGAGGTAGGCGCCCTTATCGAACAGTCCTGCACGGAACTTGTGACGGAGCACATCCTTTACGGCACGTTCCAAGACCTCTGGCTTCACAAGTCCCTGGTCGATGGCCTTCTGCAGGTGCTGATAGTTTGCACCGAAGGGGAAATCGACATCATTACCGCCATTAATGGCAGCAGCCGCTTTTTGTACCACATCATCAAGGTCAGGCAACTGGTCGATGGCTGTATAGTCGCTCACCACCATACCATCGAAGCCGACATAGTCACGCAGGATATCCTGGAGAATTTCACTGTTGGCTACACATTTTGTACCATGTACGGCATGATAGCCAGGCATCACACATCTGCTGCCAGCCAGACGAATCATCGCCTCATGGGGGAACAGTATCTCTTCCATCATTTCCTTCTCTTCTGCATCACCACCGCCACCATAGCCGAGATAGTGCTTTGAACAGGCACCTACACCTTTCTTGAGGTCACTTTGTTGAAGACCTTTCACGAAAGCCGTTCCCATCACAGCCGACAGGTAACCATCCTCACCATAGGATTCTTCCAGACGGTTGAATGAAGGTATGCGACATACGTCGACCATTGGGGAAAGTGCCAATATGCCACCCATCTTACGTAGGGCGGTACTCGTCTGAACCGTCTTCAATTCAGCCAGTTCGGGATTGAATGATCCCGCCTGTCCTATCTGTTGGGGATAAATGGTCGCCCCCTTGGTATTGACACCTGACAGCACCTCTTCGTGGAGAAGGGCAGGGATACCGTTGGGCGTATGGTTCATGAGCCACTCCTGTATAGCAACAGCACGGTCACGCAACTCGTTAGGGTCACGGGGCTGTTGCATACAGAACTGTGAGAAATGTCCGATGCCGTGGGGAATCAGTTCACGACACTTGGCCGTATCCAACTTGCCCTGTTCATCGAAGAGATCGTCCATATACATACTCTTCAACTGGGCGATACGCTCTTCCTGAGGCATCTTGTCGTAGAGTTCGTTGACTTGTTGCTCTACATCTGTTGTCGTGTTACATCCAGTCATAATTGTTAAGCCCATAACGAATAGTCCGCAAAGACCGGTCATCTTTGTTTTAATGTAATTTGCCATGTTATTTCATAAATTGTTGTTTGTATCTGGGAAGTCAGAACGATGCAAACGCTTTGTTCTCTATCTGTTTGATAGCCATGCACTCCATTTCTACGAGCCAGCCTGGACGGCATACGGCAGCATTGACAATGATGTAGGGCTTACCATGAAAGCGTTCTTCGTATAAGTCACGTACTAATTGGTAATCAGAGATATCTCGGAGATATACTACCATTTCACAGACATCATCGTAGGTGCAGTCGGCTTCAGCAAGCAGGGTCTCTACATTCTCCCACATTCGTTTGGTCTGACGTTCGATGTCTTTAGGATACATAATCTCACCCTTGTTGTTGATGGAGGCTGTACCAGAGATAAAGACATGTCGACGGTCGGCATAGTCTACATAGGTACCACGTTCAAAGCTGACACCATAGTCGCTGGTGCGGTTTAGGTGAGTGGGGGCATAGAGATAATGTATCTGTTCGGGCTGAATGCCGGCGATGGCGTAGTTGTCCATCTGTGAGAGAACATTGGGATCTTGCTGACGACCTCCGATACCTGTTGAGGCGATGAAATGAGTGTGAACGGTGAGCCCTTGAGTGAAGAAAACCTGATTACGGGCTCTTACGACACCACCATAGTTCAAATCAATATCATTGACGAAGAGCCAGGTACGGATACAATTTTCAGAAAGTTTGCATCCCTCTTCAGCCAATTGCATGACATATTCGTTGAAGAGCAGTCTCATCTGGTATTCGGAGTTGGCGGCCAGATTGTGGGCACTGGCATTCCACAAGTGACGGAAACTGCTGTGACTGACTTCATAGAGTCCGCTGTTGGTGAGTCGTGTATTTACGTTAGTCATGAGGTAAACCCACAGGGCTACTTTCGTACCGTCAAGAGGGGCTTGTTCAATGATACTCTTGGCACAGTCACTCATATCGGCTAAGATAATATCGTCAGCCTGATTAGCGGCATCACTCAGGAAATACCGCTTAAAGACAGCCTGCGTATCGGGCAGACGGTTACGTAACCCATCGTAGGCGTTCATCACAGCCTCCAACTGTTGAGCATATGTCAGACCTTGCTGGCTGACATGGATCATAGCATGGTATTCCTTTACCTCTGTGCCATTGTCAAAACAATAGGTTTCGGCACAGGCATTCTCAAAGTTTATTTGTGAGAGTTTCTCGTTCATTTTTTGTTCTTTTGGCTGCAAAGGTACAAAGAAATGAGCGAAAAACCAAATAAAATATGAATTTTTCAGAAGGGAATAGGGCTTATATGGAATTGATGTCTACGTAGCCGTGCATCACAGCATAGATAGTCAGTGCAGAAACACTCTTCAGACCCAGTTTGTCCATGATGTTCTTGCGGTGGGTGATGACAGTTGCCAGACCGATATTTAGTTTGTCGGCAATCTCCTTATTGATATAGCCCTGTACGATGAGTGACATGACTTCAATCTCACGATCTGTGAGAATCTTTTGCTGGAGCACCTTCGGCATGGGGGGAAGGTTCTGGCCCTGACCGTGGGCATGCTGTTCCAGAGTCAGGAGTGAACGGATGAGTTCCTGCTCGGGGACGTTGATACAGAGACTGTGAAACTCTGAGAGTTGCGAGATGGAGTCGAGGGATAGCGTCAGGACAATGGTCTTGCGGCGATACTCAGAAAAGAAGGTCTTGTTCTCTAAAACGACGTTCATCGCCACGAAATAGTGGAAATAGTTGTCTGGATCGTTGGCTGTCAGTTCTGCAAAAGAGCCAAATGTGTCAACGGTCATGATGGGCATGACGTTCTGTAAAATAGCCTTCAACCCCAACGCCGAGAGGGTGTTGGGGTCAATAATTGCTATTTTGGGACGATTGTTCATGAGAGGAACCCAAGCAAAGCACCTGCTGCAACGGCAGAGCCGATGACACCTGCGACGTTCGGACCCATGGCGTGCATGAGGAGGAAGTTGTGGCGGTCGTACTCGAGGCCGAGGTTGTTGGAGATACGTGCTGCCATTGGTACGGCAGAGACACCTGCATTACCGATGAGCGGGTTGAGTTTCTTACCCTCTGGCAGGAACAGGTTCATGATCTTCACGAAGCAGACACCCGAGGCAGTGGCAATCATGAATGCCATGGCACCGAGGGCGAAAATCTTGATGGTGTTGAAGGTCAGGAACTCACTGGCCTGTGTGGAGCAACCCACGGTGAGACCGAGGAGCATGACTACGATATCGTTCAAGGCTGCACCAGCCGTCTTTGCCAGACGCGTGGTCTTACCAGACTCTTTCAGCAGGTTGCCGAAGAACAGCATTCCCAGCAAGGGCAGACCTGATGGTACGATGAATGTGGTGAGCAGGAGTCCGATGATGGGGAAAAGGATACGTTCTGTCTGCGACACTTCACGACCCGGTTTCATCTTGATGACACGCTCGTTCTTGGTGGTGAGCAGGCGCATAATAAACGGCTGAATCACCGGTACCAGTGCCATGTAGCTATACGCACAGACCGCGATGGCGCCCATGAGGTTGGGTGAGAGCTTGGAGCTCAGGAAGATGGCCGTAGGACCATCAGCACCACCGATGATGGCGATACCAGCTGCCTGGGACGGTTCAAAGCCCATGGCCAGTGCCACCATGTAGGCACCAAAGATACCGAACTGTGCGGCTGCTCCGATGAGCATCAGTTTGGGATTCGCCAGAAGTGCTGTAAAATCCGTCATGGCACCGATGCCCAGGAAGATGAGCGGTGGATACCAGCCCTGTCGCACACCCTGATAGAAGATGTTCAGTACCGAGTTGTCTTCGTAGAGTCCTATCTCCAGTCCGGCATCCGCGCGGAAGGGGATATTACCGAGGATGATACCCAGTCCGATGGGTACGAGCAACAGTGGTTCGAAGTCCTTCTTGATGGCGAGCCAGA
>JAEENF010000169.1 GCA_016283605.1 Prevotella sp. | reverse complement strand
TCTTCCTCGATATAGTCACACAGACGCTGCAGGTTGCAGAGCGCAGCATGACCCTCATTACAATGGTAGATATCCTTCTTGATGCCCAGCTTCTTCAGCAACAGCATACCACCGATACCCAGCAGGATCTCCTGCTTCAGACGGTTTTCCCAGTCGCCACCATAGAGGCTGTGCGTGATGGGCTTGTCGAAATCGGAGTTCATCTCGTTGTCGGTATCCAACAGATAGAGCTTCACACGACCCACGTTCACACGCCATACGTAAGCATGTACCTGATAGTTGGTGTAAGGCACGTCGATCACCATAGGATTGCCGTCCTTGTCGAGCTGACGCTCAATGGGCAGAGAGCCGAAGTTCTGAGTCTCGTAGTTGGCAATCTGCTGACCGTCCATTGACAGACTCTGTGTGAAGTAACCGAAACGATAGAGGAAACCGACGGCGCACATGTCGACGTTAGAGTCGGAAGCCTCCTTCACATAGTCGCCGGCCAGCATACCCAGACCACCAGAGTAGATCTTCAGGGCAGAGTGGATACCATACTCCATACAGAAATAGGCCACAGAAGGACGCTTGCTGTCGGGCTTCACGTCCATATACTTACGGAACGAATCGTAGACGTTCTTAACACGCTTCATCAGCGTCTTATCTTTCAGAATCTCTTCCTTGCGAGCATATGTCAGACGCTCGAGAAGCATCACGGGGTTATGCTTTACATCATGATAAAGCTGAGGGTCGAGGTCACGGAACAGGTCACGAGCCTCGAAGTTCCACACCCACCACATATTGTGGGCAATCTCATCCAAACACTTCAGCTCCTCAGGCAATGTGGCCTTAACGGTCAGCATCTTCCAGGCAGGAGCATTTGCATAATCTGCTTTAATTTTCATAATCTCAAAAATTGACTTATTATTTTGTTCTCTTTTTTCTAATTATTCTCTTTTCTCTCTTCCGCTTTACGAAGGGCGATGTCGTAGGCCACTTCGTAATACTTGATAAACTCACTCCAGAGGGCTTTCTTCGACAACTCGCCGGCATTCTTACGGGCAGCATCCACCTGCTTCTGCGTAAGTGCAGAGAAGGCAGCTACCGTATCTTTGATATTATCGGCTACCTCAGAGTAGTTATAGTCTGTACGATGGATCACCTTCACACCATCCTCGATCTCGCCATTCTTACCGAAGACGCTGTTGGCCCAGAGACCAAAACCTGCGAGATCAGTCGTGATGCATGGCACTTTGAAGGCGACTGCCTCCAGCGGCGTATAACCCCAAGGCTCGTAATACGAAGGATAAATGCAGAGGTCATTACCCAAGACGATATCGTAATAGGTCATATTCACAATTCCGTCCTTACCATCGAGGTAACAGGGCAGGAAGATCACCTTCACGTTCTCATCCTTACGATTATGCATGTCGTAGTATTTCAGCATACCAAGGACATTATCGTGGCTCATGTTATGCAGCCAGTGAGTAACCTGCGGCACCTCTAATGGGGTGTCGAAGACCGGAGCCTTCGGAGTATTCTGGATTTTCTGAAGACGTTCCTGCAGGTCCTTGCGGGGCTCGCCCACCCAACCGGGAACCTCGATGAAAGCCAAAACCTTCTTCTTCAAGTCCTTGTCGCGTAACAGACGGTTCATCGCTTCCACGAACACATCGATACCCTTGTTGCGGAACTCATAGCGACCTGACGTCGAGACTATCAACGTGTTTTCATCAAGATTATCTCCAAGCAGGGCGTTGGCCACATCGAGAAGACGTTTACGGGCGGCCTTACGCTTCTTGGTAAACTGAGCGGCCTTGGGCACAAAGCTGTCATCGAAGCCATTGGGCAGAACCACGTCGACAGGCTTATCCAACAACTCGACACACTCCTTGGCGGTGATGTCGCTCACCGTTGTGAAACAGTCTACATGCAGAGCAGTCTGTTTCTCGATCGAGTGCTTCGACTGCATATTCAGTTCTCCGGCCATCTGGTCGCCGTTATAGGCAAACAGATAGTCGTAGAGGGGTTTCATATTTCCAGCGATACTACGGCCGATGCTTGTGGCGTGAGTCGTGAAGACGGTGCCGATCTGCGGCAGCTTATTGTTGATATACAATGCACCCAGACCGCACATCCACTCATTCGCATGATAGATGACCTTCTTCGACAGGTCGAGATAATGGTTATAGAAGCTCTCAACCACAAGGGCTGCGGCATACGAGAACATCGAAGCCTCGTCGTAATCGCCGTAGGCATGCAGCGAGTCAACCTGATAATGTTCCCACAGCCAACCATAGATCTCATTCTTTTTCTCGAAGAAAGGTACGAAGTCTACGAGGATGGCGATAGGTTCGCCTGGTACTGTCCAGCGCCCCACCCTCACATTGAGGCCGTTCTGCTTTGCCTCCCATTGCCACTCGGCAAAGAGAGATGCATCCTCCTTGAAATAGGGGCTTTCCTCCTTCGAATAATTACCGTCCTCGCGCTTCCACAGGCTGGGACCGATAAAAATCATTTTATCCTGATGTGCCGCCTGCAGCGTCTTGGCACGTGTCGAAAGGACTGTATAGATTCCACCTACTTTGTTACAAACTTCCCAACTCGATTCAAAGATGTAGTCGGGTTTCAAAAGCTTATCTGTCATTGTTATAATTATAAACTGCTGCAAAGTTACCATAAAAAATCTAAAACCTACTATCTTTTTCTATATATTTTAGACAGAAATGTCATTTTATTGATTTAGATTTGGTATCTTTGCCCGCAAAAATGAATTGTATATGAGGAAGTTGCACTATATCTTGACCACTTGCCTGCTGAGTCTGACGATGTCCGTCGCTGCGCAGAAACCTTTCCACGCGTACCTAATCAATAACGAATATGACGTCTATCTCCGGATTAATTTCTACGATCAGGACATCACGGTCCCCGGTCAGGAGCTCTATGGACAACTGCCAGGCTTTCTCGGAAAGAAGCACAACTCCTTCTGCTGGATCATCACCTCAGCGGAGATAAAAGGCAATACGGCCACGCTGTCGCTCATCAATGACTATGGTTCTGAAGACCTCATAGCCACCCTCACTCAGAAGAACGACTCTGTTTATGTCCTGAAGCAAGGTGAAGGTTCTACGCTGAAAGTGCCCAAGAACGGTAAATGGCAGAAATTGCCCAAAACACTTGAACTGAAACGAAAGGAATAACCGATATGACAGAACTCACTAATCAACAACTTGACGAGCGCGTAGCCCGTGCTGTCGAGAACTTTATGTCTGGCTATGGCTGTTGTCAGAGCGTCGTTGCGGCTTTTGCCGATCTCTACGGACTCGACGACACCCTGGCCAAGAAGATTGCCGCAGGTTTCGGAGGTGGTGTCGGAAGAATGAGGATGATGTGTGGCGCAGTATCGGGTATCGTGATGCTCGTAGGCCTGCATTGCGGACAGACCGAGGGTAGCGACCGCGAAGGGAAATCGGCCTGTTACAAGGTAGTCCAGGAACTGCTGGCGCAGTCGCGTGAACAGAACGGCAGTCTGATCTGTGCAGAGATTCTCGGACTGAAGGGTTACGAGAAGGCCTCATGCAGCTATATCGCCTCACCGCGTACGGCAGAGTACTACAAGAGTCGGCCTTGTGCCGCAAAAGTGGAATCCGCAGCCCGCATCTTTGCCGACTTCCTGAAGAAGAAATAGAAAAGCCGCAACTCCCTTCGGAATTGCGGCTTTATCATTGAGGTAAGGGGTTTACTTTACCTTCTCCACGATGGCCTTGAAAGCCTCAGGATTGTTCATAGCGAGGTCAGCGAGAACCTTACGGTTAATCTCGATACCTGCCTTAGCGAGCTTGCCCATCAGGACAGAATAGCTCATACCCTCCAGACGAGCGGCAGCATTGATACGCTGAATCCACAGACTGCGGAAGTTGCGCTTCTTGTTACGACGATCGCGGTAGGCATAAGTCAGACCCTTCTCCCAGGTATTCTTTGCTACTGTCCAAACATTCTTACGGGCTCCAAAATAGCCACGGGTAAGCTTCAAAATTCTCTTACGCTTTGCTCTTGATGCAACGTGATTTACACTTCTTGGCATAGTTTCTTACTTCTTTAAATGTTAGACAATAGGGTTAGCGGAGACACAGCAGATCA
>JAEENF010000168.1 GCA_016283605.1 Prevotella sp. | reverse complement strand
AACCGTGGAGGATCCTGAGGACGAGAACACGCAGAACGCAGAGAATGGCGGCAGCCAGAGTCAGGGCGGTTCTCAGAGTGGTAACGAGGGTGGCAACAGTCAGAACCAGGCAACTAGTTTTGCCCTGAGCATCACCAAGAGTGGTAGCGGTACCTCGTCCGTGAAGAACGATAGCGAGGAGACTATCAACAGTGGTGACTCACTCGAGAGCGGTGCTAACGTCTACATCGCAGTGACGCCTGCCGAGGGTCAGATCCCGACCGCAACGCTGAACGGTTCGAACGTCTCGCTGACTGAGAACGATGGTGAGTATGTAGGTACGTTCCAGATGCCGGCACAGGCCTCGACGCTGGTGATTAACTCGGGCAGCGATGCCGAGGAAGGCGATCAAAACTGATTCTGGAGTAATTAAGGATTAATAATTATGATTACTCTGCTATGAAAAGGAATCGGATTATTGAGATTGCGGTGAAGATGATAGTAGCTGCGCTCACGGCATTCGTCACAGCGATTACAACCACGAGTTGTATGGGCTACGGGCCCTTCTAGCCACGGATTCACACGGATTAACACAGAAAAACCCCGTCAATCAAATTGGCGGGGCTTTACTATGAATCACCTTTGTGATGTTAGAGGATTCTTGTGGTGAGCATGAACTTCAGGACGGGATAGACCGTCAGTTTGTCGATGATCTTTGAGATGTCGTCGTCACCCTTCAGGGCAGAGTTCACGTCCAACTTCTTGCCACCCTGATAAACTTCGAGGTCGCCATGGAACTGAGCGCCGAGTTCTACGCGGAAGCCTACACGGCTTTTCGGCACCAGACGACCATAGCCAATGCCCAGATAAGGACGAACGGCCTTCGCACGGATGTCACCCTCGGCATTACCTTGACGGTCGATGACAATGCTGTACTTGTCGACCTCGGCACTGATCTCCTTCGTATATTCCGGGTGTTCGCGGTAGATTCTTGCCACCTCGTCGCTATGTCCGGAAAGCGAAGCCAGCTCCTTGCCGCCCATCGAGAGACCGGCAACGACGAAGAGCGCCAGACTGTTGCCAAAGGGATATCCGCTCAGCTTCACGTCGAAGGTGGTGCGTTTCATGTCACCCTCGAGCTTGATCTTACTCAGGTTGTAGACATCCATCGACTGCGTATTCAGGTTGGGAATTGAAACCTGTCCGGCGTTGATGTTCACATCGCCCTTGGCCTTTGCGGAGGGGAAGAAGTTGACACCGGCACTGAGTTCCAGATACGGTGTGATACATGTGGCCAATCCGAAAGAGAAGCCCTCGGTACCAACGGCTGCATTGGCACCTAGACGGTTGAAAATACCACGTTCAAATTCCTGTGCCGACACTGTCGTCACGCCCAGCAGCATCATGCTGCACAAAAACAATAGTTTCTTCATCATTAGTAGTTATTTATGAGTTAAACAATTGGTGTAATAAATTAATCTTTACCTTTTCAGCTGCAAAGATAAGGGTTTATTCTGAAAGTTCCAAAAAAAAGTCGATATTTTTTATTTTCTTTTGCGCTTTCCTCGTTGCGGGCTTAATAGTTAAATAATGTGAAATATTGAAAATAATCCGATTTTTATATTGCTTTATCCGAAAAAAGTAGTAATTTTGCTGCCGACAAAAAACTTATCAACACGTATTAAAAAAGTAAACTTATGATTAAAAAAAGTCTTTTTCAGGTATTATTGCTTGCTACCGCTATGACCGGTGCAATGGTTCTTTCGTCCTGCAGTCACAGCAGCGATGCTCCTTATGATGAAAACAATGTCAAGGAACTCAATCACGCCAAGGCTTTAGCCCAGTATCAGCAGACCTTCGTGAACATGTTCGGTCAGCCAGCTTCAGATAAGAGTTGGGACTTTACCTTAGGCAACAGCCACAAAACTCGTGCTCCTAAGGATAAGGATAAAGATAAGGATAAAGATAACGGAGGTGGCAAATCTTTAGCTGACTGGCCCTCAGAAAGTTATAATGTCTACGGCTATACTTGGAAATATGAAACCGGCAATACCTCTATGAATGAGAGTAAGGTAAATGAAATATTCGATAATGGTTTCGATGAACTCGTAGGTCTTATTAAAGCCGCCACACCACAAGACTGGAATCCTAAAGGTACCTATAAGTTCCGCACTTTAGGTGCAGACGCTCCCAGCCCTAGTAATAAATATTATACGCTTGGAGCAGACCTTGGCGGTAATAATAACTATATTTTAAGACAGATTAAAACGAATGGCAGTACACGTGGTGTTGTAAGTGACCAGCACGTTTCTGCCATTAGCTTTGACAATATTAACCAATCAGGTTCTCCGGTGTGGTTTACCGTTACTACCGGTAAGAAGGATACCAAAACCGAGGCAACTGCCAACAAGATTAATAAGTTCGTAGAGATCAAGTACGAGTACAATAATAAGGTTTATACCTTCTGGGGCTTCAAAGTCGAGAAAGGTGATAATAAGGGTAGCTATGCTGACTTGGTTCTGTGGGTTGATGAGATTGAGGCTCCTACCTATTATTATGCAAAGCGTTTCTTCGTAGAGGACCTTGGTGGTGTAGGTAACAGTGATATCGACTTCAATGATATCGTGTTCGATGTTGTTGAGTACACGAATAAGGAACAGGAGGTCATCGTTCGCGCTCTGGGTGGTACGCTTCCCATCACGATTACTGTTTGCGGTACATCATGGTCAAAGCCCGCAGATCAAGTTAGTAATATGATCAATACTGGTGCTGATGGTAAGGCTATTGATTACGGCATGATCATTGATTCGTTCAAGATCTCTGGCTGGGATCCGACAGACAATTCTAAGGTCTCTGTTCAGGTAGAGGATAAGAATGGCTTCAAGTTCATTGAGGCATTCCCGAAGAATGGCGAAATACCTCTGATGGTGGCCTTCTCAGTGGCTAAGCCTTGGAAAGCAGAGAGACAGCCTATTACTGCTGCTTGGCTGACCGAAGAGGGTGAAGAGCCTGTAGAGGATTAATTCACACAGCGAACAACAATAGTCAACAGATTGTTATACAGAATGCGAATATAGCCGTAGGATTGAATTCCTACGGCTATATTCTTAATCTCTACTGAGGGATTGGCAGCTACTTGCCGTTAGCCGGAGGCTCTTAGATGAGCGAGAAAGCGACGTCCATCATGTGGGTGAAGTTGTTCTGACGCTCTTCGGCGGTGGTCTCTTCACCGGTGAGGATGTGGTCGGAGATGGTGCAGATGCCCAGGGCACGGTTGCCCGAGCGGGCGGCATTCATGTAGAGGGCGGCAATCTCCATCTCGACAGCGAGCACACCCATGTTAATCCATTTTTCCGTACGCGGGTTCTCATGATAGAACATGTCTGACGACAGTACATTACCAACCTTGTAGTGATAGCCGAAGTTCTCGCATGACTCTACGGCCTTACGGATCAGGTCGAAATCGCCGATGGGTGCAAAGTCGCCAGGTAGTTCATACTGGGCGGCGAAGTTACTGTTGGTACATGCTCCCATGGCTATGGCCAGATCGCCAATGTGCAAGTCGTTGTTGATACTGCCGGCAGAACCCACGCGGATGATGGTCTTGACGCCATAGAAGTTGTAGAGCTCGTAGGTATAGATGCCGATAGAGGCCATACCCATGCCGTGACCCATCACGCTGACACGCTTACCTTTGTAGGTGCCGGTATAACCTAGCATGCCTCGAACCTGGTTAAAACACACGGCATCGTCGAGATATTTCTCGGCCATCAGTTTTACACGTAGCGGATCGCCCGCCATGATTACGGTTTCGGCGATGTCGCCGTACTGAGCCCCGATGTGGGGCGTTGGAGTTTTTTTCATAAGCTTATTCTGTTTTAGGGGTTTCTGTCTTTGTCTTTGGTGACTTGATCTTCTTCAAGTCGGAATCGGAGAGCACGGTGACGCGACGGTTGCTGTTGTCGGACATCACTTCCTTCACAATCTCTGCCACCTGAGCCTTGAGTTCATCAATGAACTGTCCGGCATCATATTTCTGGTGCTCAATGTCGCGAAGTTTCTTCTCCCAAATACCGGTAAGCTCACAACTCTTCAGCAGTTCTTCTCGGATGAGGTCGATGAGCTCGATGCCTGTGGGTGTGGCGATGAGTCGCTTGCGGTCGCGCTTGATATAGTGGCGTTTGAAGAGGGTTTCGATGATGCCAGCTCGGGAAGAAGGACGACCGATGCCGTTTTCCTTCATCGCGGCACGGAGGGTCTCGTCTTCGACGAACTTACCGGCTGTCTCCATCGCACGCAGCAGAGAGGCCTCATTATAATAAGGTGGAGGCGTGGTCCACTTTTCGGTAAGGGTGGGCTTGTGATCGCCTGATTCACCTTTGACGAAGGTGGGTAGGGTACGCTCCTCAGCCTCGGATGCTTTCTCAGTATTCTCGGATTCTTCAGCATTCTCGGATTTCTCAGAGACCTTGCCTTGCACTACTCTCCAGCCGGGGTCGAGGATTTCCTTACCAGTGACCTTGAATTCTACTTTATCCTCTTCACCAATGACCTCGCCGAGAACGGTGGTCGTGGAGAACTTGCAGTCGGGCAAGAAGACGGCGATGAAGCGACGGGCTACGAGGTCGAAGACCTTCTGCTCGGCATCGGTGAGATTCTGCGGGATGACGCCTGTGGGGATGATAGCATGGTGATCAGTGACCTTAGAGGTGTCGAAGACACGCTTCGACTTCTTCAACGGTTTGCCACCAATGGGCTTTATCAGCTCCGCATAGGGTGCAATACCGGCAAACTTGGTCTGATAGAGACCGTTCATCGTCTGTGGGCACTTGGGATAAATGTCATCGGAGAGATACTGCGTGTCAACACGAGGGTAGGTGGTGTACTTCTTCTCGTAAAGGCTCTGGATGAGGTTGAGTGTCATCTCGGCAGAGAAGGAGTATTTGCGGTTGCAGTCAACCTGCAGCGACGTGAGGTCGTAGAGCTGCGGCGGCTGTTCCTTGCCTTCCTTTTTCTCGACCTTTGTCACTGTAAAAGGCTTACCCTCTATGAGGGCAAAGGCCTTCTCGCCTTCCTCCTTGCTGGTGAATTTACCCTTTGTAGCGGTGAAAGTGGTATCACGATATACTGTTGCCAACACCCAGTAAGGTTCAGGCTTGAAGTTCTCGATTTCCTTCTGACGGTTGACAATAAGGGCAAGGGTAGGGGTTTGCACACGTCCGATGGACAGTACCTGACGGTTCTGACCGTATTTCAAGGTGTAAAGTCGTGTGGCATTCATACCTAAGAGCCAGTCGCCGATGGCCCTCGAGAGGCCTGCGAGGTATAGAGGCTGGTAGTCGCCTTGGTCCTTCAGATTTGAAAAGCCCTCGCGGATGGCCTCATCGGTCATCGAGGAGATCCAGAGTCGTTTCACCGGACACTTGGCCTGAGCCTTCTGCATCACCCAGCGCTGAATGAGTTCACCCTCTTGTCCGGCATCACCGCAGTTCACGATGCCGTCGGCAGACTGCATGAGTTTCTCGATGATGGCAAATTGTTTGGTGATATGGGCCTCAGGGATGAGCTTGATGCCGAAACGCTGGGGTACCATCGGCAATTGAGTGAGTGCCCAGGGCTTCCACGACTGGGTGTAGTCGCCAGGTTCTTTCAGCGTACAGAGGTGACCAAAGGTCCAGGTCACCTGATAGCCGTTGCCCTCCATATAGCCGTCGTGGGAACTGTTTGCCCCCAGAATGCGTGCAATGTCTCGAGCTACACTCGGTTTCTCTGCAATACAGACAATCATTATTTCTCTTATTTTGGATGCAAAGGTAATAAAAAAAAGTGAAAAGTGGAATTTTTTTATTTTTTTTGCACCGGCACATCACTGATTATGCACTTTCCTTGATGTTCAGACGTGCATTGACAGTGATGTGCTTGATATTTTGTTCTCCATTGATTTGGTCGAGGAGTAGTTTGAAGGTTTTTGAGCCGATTTCCTTGAGGTTCTGTTTCACGAACGTAATGCGAGGAACTGATATGTCGGATACCCATTCGCTCATAAAACCGATGACAGCTACATCTTCAGGAATGCGCAGCCCTTTACTGTAGATAGCCTGTAATGAGGCTATCGCCAGCAGACCGTGGTCGGCAATGATGGCATCAGGACGTTCAGGAAGGTCTAATAGTTCCAACGTTCTGGATAAGCCGGAATTAAAGCTGACGTTACCACATTTCACCAAATCTTTTCTGATGTTCATTCCCCTCTCACGCAGGGCTTCCAGATAGCCGTGTTTGCGATCAGCGGTCTGTTTTAACTTGTTTGGTCCGCCTAGGAAGGCGATGCGTCGCTTGCCACTGTCTATCAGGTGAAGGGTTGCCTGACGGCCAGATTCTACATCGTTGACACTGACCGTAGAACAGCCGACGTCGGCGACTCTGTCGAAAAGTACCACAGGGATGTGCCTCTCTTTGAGTCGTTCAATATGGGCAAAGTCGTTGGTCTCTTGCGAGAGACAAAGCACGATGCCCTCCACGTGTTTGCTCAAGAGTTGGTTCACACACTCCACTTCATGACTGTATTTGTCACCGGAGTCCGTCACAATACACATATATCCGTTCTTCTTCGCCTCTGCTTCAATATGTTTTACGATATGGGCATAATGACTAAAAGCGAGGTCGGGTACGATAATGCCAATTGTACGGGTTGTATCATAACGCAGGCTCATGGCAAAAGGATTGGGCTGGTAGTCTTGCTGCATGGCAAGTCGCTCAATCTCCTGCCGTAGTTCAGAACTGACGCCTGGTAGGCCGTTCAGTGCTCTGGATACTGTGGACACGTTGACACCCAGTCGACGGGCAATGTCACGTTGTGATACTCTTTTCTTCATCTATAATAATAACGTCACATCCTAAGATGTATTATATCAAGACCGTTTTTTTGTAAAAAAACCACCGACTTTCACAAGCAGGTGGTAACTTTCTAACTTACTAATTAATATGATAATGTACAATAGACATTAACAATACACTTTATAGTGAATTCTTGTGTTGTACGCTGCAAAGATACGTAAATCGTCCCAACAATATATCAGTAAATTACAAAAAATAGAACGCAACGCGTTGCGTTGATGTGTTAACAGATATTAATTCCCGATAATCCCGATAAACGAATTGTTTGTTTTTGCGTCAAAACGAAAAAATGAATGGTTACCGATACAAAAATTAGGTTTAACATGAGATATACCTTTTTAGTTATTGTAATGCTACTGGCGGGATTTACTGTCAGTATGGCTCAGGAAGAAGATGAACATCGACTCACGATTAGCGGAAAGTTGTTGGATGCAGACCTTAAGGAACCGATGGTACAAGCTACCATTCAGTTGTTTACGGCATCTGATAGTACGTTTGTCGGTGGTACCGTGAGTAATATCAGGGGTATCTTTAGTGTTGAGGCTCCCTCGAATGGTACATATAAATTGCGCATCACGTCGGTAGGTTATCAGATGCTGGAACGTGAGGTGACCCTCCGTCGCTATCAGAATCAGGAGTTGGGAACTTTGTTGCTCGCTCCGGAAAGTATCCTGTTGAAAGAAGCAGTGATCACAGGACGTGCGGCTCAGGTCATCGCTAGAAAGGATACGTTGGTCTTTAACCCCGAAGCCATTCGTACGCCCGAGGGTTCCGCGATTGAGGAGCTGATTAAACGTATGCCTGGAGCCGAAGTTGATGAGGATGGAAATATCACTGTCAATGGAAAAGAAGTCAAGAAAATCCTGCTCGACGGTAGAGAGTTTATGTTGGGTGATATCGAGACGGCCATCAAGAACCTGCCCATTTCCATTATCCAGAATGTGAAGTTCTATGACCAGCAGAGTGATCAGGCCCGTATCACAGGCATTGAGGATGGCGAGAAGGAGACCGTGCTTGATTTCACCATCAAGAAAGGTATGAATCATGGTTATATGACCAACCTTGATGTTGCTGGAGGCACGCAACACCGCTACGCCTCAAGAGGTATGGGTAGCAGCTTTACCGACAAGACCCGTTTCATGTTGATGGGCAATCTGAATAATAAGGAGGAGAATGCTGGTTGGTGGAACAATCGTGGACTGAATGCTCGTAAGATGGTCGGTACCAACCTTAACTACGATGATGGTGAGAAGTTGAAAATGGACGCCAGTATCCGTTGGAACCATCGAGATGGAGACAACGAAAACCAGAACGCCAGTGAGAATTTCTATAGTCAGGAGTATCGTACTTTCTCGAACAGCAACTCAAAGAGTCTTTCCCGTAGCAACAACTGGAATGGTAATATCCGTTTCGAGTGGAAGCCTGATACCCTGACAACTATCCTGTTGCGTGCCAACGGCAGTTATGGTACCAGTGACGGTACATCGACCTCCTTGTCAGCTACGTTCTCTGACGACCCTTATCTCTATGTCTCCGATCCCTTGTCTGATGACGGTATTCAGGCGATGTACAGTAGTAACAAGGCCGTGAACCATAATCAGCAGGCCAGCCTATCGTATGGAAAGAACAAGAATGCCTGGGGTATGCTGCAATTGTATCGCCGTCTGAATCCGAAAGGACGTAATGTTACCCTGCGTTTTGAGGGTAGTGCTGGTAACAATCGGCAGCAGAACACCTCGAACAACGAAGTGCAACTCTTCCAGGTGAAAAATCAGGCAGGACAAGACTCTACCTACTTCACCGCCCGTTATAATACTACGCCCACCGACAATAGCGGTTATGTGGTCAACATCTCCTATAGCGAACCTCTTTGGAAAGGTGCTCATCTGCAGACCAGCTATGAGATGCGGTATAATCAGAACAAGAGCGATCGTCAGACCTATGACTTCAGTGGTTTGGCACAGAATCCATTCACCGGTATCATACCAGAATATCGCGAATGGGATCCTTGGTTGGAACATGGTGCGTGGAAATCAGTAAATGGACAATTGGACTATTTCCTTGACAAGCAGTTAAGCCGCTATTCCGAGTACAAGAACTATACGCATAACATCCGTCTGATGTTGCGCTACTGGCAGGAGAAATACGACTATAACATCGGTTTCCTCATACAGCCACAGCACTCCAACTATATTCAGGACTATCGTGGCATATATGTTGACACGATCCGTAACGTCACCAATTTCACACCAACACTTGACTTCCGTTATAAATTCAGCGACCAGCAGACTTTCCGAATACAGTACAGAGGTGACACCCGTCAGCCCGATATCACCCAGTTACTCGATATTACCGACGACTCCAATCCACTGTATATCACTATGGGAAACCCAGGACTGAAACCTCAGTTTACCAATTCGCTGAATCTGTATTACAATAATTATATTCAGAGATACAAACGTAGTATCGTGGTCTGGGCAAACTATCGAAATACGCGAAACTCCATATCGAATCTCGTACGCTATGATCAGGAGACAGGTGGTAGTATTTCAAGACCTGAGAATATCAACGGCAATTGGGATGTTAACAGCGGTTTGAATTTTAACACCGCCATTGACACCACAGCCCATTGGAATATCGGTACAGATACACGTGTACGCTACAATAACTACGTGAGCTATGTGGCCCAGCAGAAAGCTGATGCACAGAAGAATACGACACGTTCGGTGAATCTTAGCGAACGACTTAATCTCAGTTATCGTAATGATTGGTTGGAAGTGACCCTTGATGGCTGGTGTAATTACCAACACACCCGTAACGAGTTGCAGCCTACGGCTAACCTCGACACGTGGCAATTTAATTATGGCGGACAGGTTATGCTCCGTCTGCCTTTAGGTATCGAAATCTCCACAGACCTCCATGAGCGTAGCCGTCGAGGTTATAACGACCCTTCTTCGAATACCAACGAATTGATTTGGAACGGTCAGATTTCCAAGACCTTCCTCAGAAGCAAGTTACTCACGGTGGCTTTGAACTTCTACGATTTGTTAGGTCAGCAGAGTAACTATAACCGTTGGGTATCGGCTACAGGTCGCAGCGACACCCGTTTCAATAGTATCAATTCGTACGCGATGCTTCATGTTCGCTACCGTTTGAACATGTTCGGTGGAAAGATTGACACCGAAGGGAAATACGACAAGACCTGGGGTAATCGCGACCAGCGTAACCGTGATCAGCGAGGTGGACAGGGCTTCGGTGGTGGTAATCGTGGCGGTGGTAATCGTGGCGGTGGTAATCGTGGCGGTGGCCGTCGATGATTTTGTGTCATGGTCTATTTCAGAATTAAACTTTTCGATTTAAAATACGTCTTTAGTATAAAGACTAACAAATAAAAAGGATGAAGAAACTATTTATTATCGCTATTTTAGTGGCAATGACGATGCAGATGAAAGCCTATACCCCTTGGACTAAGGGCGGTTTTGAGACAGGAAAGTATCGTAACGTGTTTGTAGAAATGGGTTATCAGCCTGCTGAGGTGGAAGCCAAGTTGAAAGAGGTTTTTAATGACGTGTTCCGAGGTCCCAACAAGGTTTACTTCGAAGTAGGGGACTCGATGGGCTATGTGTCGGACATTAAGAACCACGACGCCAGAACAGAGGGTATGTCGTATGGGCTGATGGTTGCCGTACAGTTCGGAGAGAAGGACATCTTCGACCGTCTCTGGCGTTGGAGCAAGAAATATATGCAGCATCAGAGTGGTAACCGTGAGGGCTATTTCGCCTGGAGTTGCAGGACCGACGGAACCCGTAATGCAGATGGCGCTGCCAGTGATGGCGAACTCTATTTTATTACAGCCCTGATCTTCGCTTCTAACCGTTGGGGTGACAATACGGGCATCAATTACAAAGCTGAGGCCCAGCGTATTTTGAACTGTATCCAACCCAAGGAGTATACACCAGAACCCAGGCAAGGCGGCTTTGGAGGTTTCGGAGGCTTCGGGGGCGGACAGCAGCAAGGTCCGCAGAAGATGTATCTTATCGATCCGGAGACTCGTCTGATTACCTTTACTCCAGACGGTTTCGGACAGCGTTTCACCGACCCCAGCTATCACATCCCTGCCTTCTATGAGGTCTGGGCCAAGTGGGGTGATGACGGGCGCTCGGACTTCTGGCTTGACTGTGCTCAGAAAAGTCGAGAGTTCTTGCATAAGTGTATCGATGAGAAAACAGGACTCAATGGCGACCAGTGTCAGTATGATGGCAGTGAGATGCAGGGCTTCCGTTTCCCTGGCAGACCACAGGGTCAACAAGGCGGAGCCCCTCAAACTCCCCCACGTAACGGCAATAATAACTTCCGTTATGACTCCTGGCGTGTGCCTATGAACGTTGCTCTCGATTATGAGTGGAGCTGCAAGGACGGTGAGTGGCAGCGGCAGTATGGTGAGAAGATTCAGAACTTTTTCTATAGTCAGGGCGTCGACAAGTTCCTGGACCAGTATCGTAAGGACGGTACTCTGCCGGAGGGGAATGAGATCCTCGGTGCTGGCGGTTTCCGTAAACTCCGTCACAGTATCGGACTGGTTGCAACTACCGCTGCAGCCTCGGTGATGTGCTCACACGAGAAGAGTAAGGAGTTCGTGGATGCCCTTTGGAATGCTAAGCACGAACCTTTCGAGGACGGCTATTTCGATGCCTATTATGACGGTCTGTTGCGTCTCTTCGCCTTCATGCATCTGAGCGGAAATTATCGTATTATCAACAAATAACAAATTACGTATGAAAACGAAATGTTTGGCAATGCTTCTGGCCCTCGTCATGCAGGGCGGAGTAACTATGGCACAACCCAAGTCGAGAATCCTTGAAGACGGTGGTACAGGACCTTATAAGGCCGTTATGACCGAAGTAGAGGGACTGAAGGAACACACGGTGTTCGTGCCGCAGGACTTATCGAAGTTCAACGCACAGAATCCCCTGCCCGTACTCGTATGGGGTAATGGGGCTTGCTCTAATTCGCCTTTTGAACACATGAACTTCCTGAACGAGATTGCTTCTCACGGCTATATTGTGATGGCTACCGGCGTTATTCCTATGGATGACGGATGGTACAGAGGCCCGATGTCAAGAACAGAACAACAGATAGAGAGTATCGACTGGGTTTATGCTCAGAATGCCGACCCCAAGTCACCATATTATCAGAAGATAGATGTGAAGAATCTCTGTGTGGCAGGCATGTCTTGCGGTGGTCTTCAGACACTTTTCAATTGTGCCGATCCCCGTATTAAGGCGCTGATGATCTGCAATAGCGGACTCTTCAACCAGCAGAACGCAGGACAGGCTGTCGGTGGTATGCCAATGCCCCCGAAGGAGAAACTGAAGGAGATACATACGCCTATTATGTACCTCTTGGGTGGTCCAGAGGATATTGCGTACGAGAACGGTATGGATGATTTCCATCGTATCGATCATGTACCTGCCTGTGCAGCCAACTTCCCTGTAGGTCATGGTGGAACCTACCGCCAGCCTCATGGCGGTGAGTTTACTGTTGTAGCTCTAGCCTGGCTCGACTGGCAACTGAAGAACAAGGCTGAGGGCGCGAAAATGTTCAAGGGCAAGGATAATGATCTGCAGAAGCGTAAGGACTGGACGCTCGAGAAGAATGCTAAGATGGAATAAAAAAGATCAGGGGAGCAATTGCTCCCCTGATTGTTTTCTGAGCCTCTTGTCGGATTCGAACCAACGACCCCGAGATTACAAATCACGTGCTCTGGCCAACTGAGCTAAAGAGGCGGGTGGACAAGCGATCTGTATCGCGCCGCTACAACCTAATACCCTTGCTATGTTCCCATCCTGGGGGATTCAAAGGGAGCTGGCCGTACAGGACTTGCCCATGTTTAAAGAACGATTTGCTTGAAAAGCGGGTGCAAAGGTACAACTTTTTTTTCATTCGGACAAATTTTTAAGAAAAAAGTTGTACCTTTGCACCCGAATAATGTAGAATGATTGAATGATGACGCCTGCAGAATATGTACAATTGAAAGCGTTTGCCCGTCAGGACGGAGCTCTGCTCGCCCTGTTGTGGGTGGTCACTTTCATTTTATATATAATAGGTGTGTCCAACCAGATGTTAGGGTTGGCAGCCGTCATGCTGATGCTCTACACGCCTTTCTTCGTGGGCGAGCGTCTGGGGAAGTTCCGTGATTATGGCCGTGAGGGTCTGATCTCCTTCCGACGGGGGTATGCCTATACCGTCTTTGTGTTTTTCTATGGCGGTATTCTTTTTGCTATCGTGCAATATCTGTACTTTGCCTATATCGATAATGGCTTTCTGTTGAGCCATTTCTCTAAGATGATTACTTCGGAAGAAGCTCAGCAGGTACTGAAGCAGTATGGCATGACTCAAATGGCTGATGAGAGTCTCCAGGAGATGGCCAGCATCCGTCCGATAGATTATGCCTTGAACATGTTGACCATCAATATTGTATTGGGTTTCGTTCTTGGTGTACCCATCAGTCTGGTGAAACAGCGTAGTGTAAAAGTGAAAAGTGAATAGAAATGGATATATCAGTTGTTATCCCTCTGTATAATGAGGATGAGTCGATACCAGAACTCTATGCTTGGATAGAGCGGGTGATGAAGGAGAATAACTTCAGTTATGAGGTGATTTTTATCAACGACGGCTCAACTGACCGATCGTGGGAAATTATCAGTGAATTGAATGCCAAGCATCCTGATCAGGTGAAAGGTATCAAGTTCCGTCGTAACTATGGTAAGAGTCCGGCGCTCTATTGTGGCTTCGAACGAGCCCAAGGCGATGTGGTCATTACGATGGACGCCGACCTGCAGGACTCGCCTGACGAGATTCCGGAGTTGTATCGGATGATCAAGCAAGATGGCTACGACCTGGTGAGTGGCTATAAGCAGAAACGCTACGACCCTATTTCAAAGACAATCCCCACGAAACTCTTCAATGCCACTGCCCGTAAGGTGAGTGGTATCAAGAATCTGCACGACTTTAACTGCGGACTCAAGGCCTATCGTAAAGCAGTAGTGAAGAACATCGAGGTGTACGGCGAGATGCACCGTTATATTCCCTATCTGGCCAAGAATGCCGGATTTAATAAGATAGGAGAGAAGGTGGTCCAACATCAGGCTCGTAAATATGGTTCGTCAAAGTTCATGGGACTGAATCGTTTTGTGAATGGTTATCTTGACCTGTTGACACTCTGGTTCCTGAGCACCTTTGGCAAGAAACCGATGCACGTGTTCGGCTTCCTGGGCACTCTGATGTTTTTCGTGGGTTTTGTGGCAGCCTTCTGTATTGGTGCTGACAAACTGTGGTGCCTGTATAACCATATTCCTCAGCGTCTGGTAACAGACTCTCCGTACTTCTATATCGCACTCACGATGATGATTATCGGAACGCAGTTGTTCCTGACGGGTTTCGTAGGCGATTTAATCAGTCGTTCTTCTACCAATCGTAACGACTATCAGATAGAAGAAACAATATGATGAAACGTTTCACATATCTGTTTGTGGTCGCGATGATAGCGGCTTGTTCGTCCATCGACTGTCCTGTAGATGCTATTGTGCAAACAAAGTATCAGATACGCAACAGCGACGGAACAGAACTGAAACTTATTGATACACTGACAATTGTCTCTGCACGACAAAACGGTAAAGATACATCGCTCATAGACCCTACGCTGTATAATAAAGGAACAAATATCAGCGAGTTCTCGATACCCATCAGTTATCAACATCCTGAGGATATACTGAGATTCATTTTTACCAATGACTCTTTTAGGGAAACCGATACCGTATGGATTAAGAAGAATGATATTCCCCATTTTGAATCTGTAGACTGCAGTGCAAACTTCTTTCATGACATAACAGACGTGCGCTATACGCAACATGCCATCGACTCGCTTGTCCTCAAGAATTCCCTTGTTGATTATGATAAGAAAACCGTTCATTTCTACCTGTATCCGAAGACTCGCAATTAGTCTGCTGTTGCTGATTGTGACGACAGGCGCATCGGCTCAGTTTAAGTTTTTCTCCTTGCAGAAAGACTCGATTCCGACGTTCCGAGGATTTGCCGTATCCTTCGATCTGGTGGGCTTGGCGATGATGGAACTCTCGGACCACGGAGAGTACGAAGGCGCTTTCCGCCTGAATATCCATGATGAATGGTTCCCTATTGTAGAAGTCGGCTATGGCAAGGCCAACCACGAATGTGACGAGGTAACGAGACTTAGCTATCGTACTAAGGCCCCATATTTCCGTATCGGTATCGACAAAAACCTGTTGAAGAAAAAGCACGGTCCCAACCGTCTGTATGGTGGACTTCGTTATTGCTTCACCTCTTATAACGTCGACTTGGAGCGTGAGGCCTTCCCAGATCCTGTATGGCAGTGGAATACCGGATTTGGCGCTGCGGATGTAGCTTGTAATTATCACTGGATAGAGGCTGTTCTGGGTGTAGATGCGAAGATCTTCGGACCTTTGCATCTGGGATGGAGCGTCAGATACAAACGTCGTATTGCCCATAATGATGGCATCATCGGCAAAACCTGGTATGTGCCTGGATTTGGCATCTATGGCGACACTCGACTTGGTGGAACGTTCAATGTGATTGTTGATATATGAACAAGAAAAAGCTGATATGGCAGTTGCCATTCTTAATCCTTTTGATCGTTGGGACGGTGCTGATTATCCGGCAACAGCATACAATACCCTTTAAGAGAAGCGAGGGTATTATCTTTGGAACCACCTATCATATTGCATATCAATGCGATTCGGATCTGAGCGCAGGCATCAAGGCAGAACTGGAGAAAGTGGATGTTTCGCTGTCGCCTTTTAATCCCCAAAGTATTATTACTGCGGTCAACCAAAATCAGGACGTGAAACTCAACGACATGTTTCTGGCGGTATTCCAGAAAGCGATGTCTATTTCTGAGGATACTGAGGGAGCTTTTGATATTACTGTGGCTCCAATTGTGAATGCCTGGGGCTTTGGCTTTAAGAACGGTAAACGACCGGATCGGCATCAGGTGGACAGCCTGTTACAGATGGTTGGCTATAAGAAGGTAAAGTTACGTGATGGAAAGGTGGTCAAGGACGACCCAAGGATCATGCTCGATTGTTCTGCTATAGCAAAAGGCTTCGGCACACAGGTGGCCGCCGACTTCCTGCGTCATCGGGGGGTTAAGAACTTTATGGTTGAGATTGGTGGTGAGATTGTGACGAGCGGCGTGAATGACAACCGCCTGCCTTGGAGAATAGGGGTCACGAAGCCTGTGGACGATTCTTTATCGGTGAGTCAGGAGATGCAGACCGTTCTGAATGTGACCGACAAAGCGATGGCCACCAGTGGTAACTATCGTAATTTCTACTATGAAGGAGGCAGGAAATTTGCCCACACCATAGATCCCAAGACTGGTTACCCTGTTCAGCATAGTATCCTCTCAGCAACAGTGTTGGCCGATGACTGTGCGACAGCAGATGCTTATGCAACCTCTTTTATGGTGATGGGTTTGGAACGTGCTAAAAAGGTCTTGGAACGTCATCCGGAACTCATGGCCTATTTCATCTATAGTGACGAACGTGGACAGAACGCAGTTTGGTTCTCACCTTCTATGAAAGATAAAATTGCTGAATAGAAACTGACGATGGCAGCCCTGCAAATCTATGACAAGCTGCTTCAGTTCCCTTTGTTTCAGGGTATGAGCAGAGACGACCTGGAACTGGTGGCAGGACATACACGCTTTGGTTTCTCGAAGGTGGAATCGGAGAAAACTATTGTTAAGGATGGTGAAGCCTGTACTCATCTTTTCTTCCTCATTGCAGGAACTGTCCGTGTAGATAGTTTCTCTGATGATCATGGCTATCGGGTGGTGGAACAGATGCAGGCTCCCTACATGCTTCAGCCTGAGGCCATATTCGGTTATAGTCAACGTTATACCCATACTTTTGTGGCACTGACGGAGGCTAGTTTTATTACGATTGACAAGGAAGAAGTCGTACGTCTGTCGGAGGATTTCCTGGTCTTTCGTTTAAACCTTCTCAATATTTTTGCGACCCAGGCTCAGAAATTGAACAAACAGCCTTGGCGCCAATGTCCCCAGTCGCTTCGTGAGAGAGTGGTTCGTTTTTTCGTACAGCATAGTATTTATCCTGCAGGCTCAAAAACATTTTATATTCTGATGACAAGATTGGCAGCAGAACTCAACGAAAGTCGCTTGGAAATCAGTCGGACACTCAATGAGATGCAAGACGAAGGACTGCTCACCTTGCATCGTGGACGTGTCGAAATACCTTCGTTAGAGCATTTGTTGATGGCCTGAGAGGCGTAATCTCACCGGCTTTTCATTTTTTTAATCATTTATACTTTATCAAATCATTTTTTTGTTGTAACTTTGCCAGCCGAAAAGAGAACAGTATGTTATGAGTGAGAAGAAAAGACTCAATCCTTTTTTAGAGAAATACAATACGCCGCACGACACGGCTCCCTTTGACCGTATCCGTATGGAGGACTATGAGGAAGCCTTCTTGGAGGGAATACGTCGTGATGATGAACAGATTGAAAAGATCATCAATAACCCTGAAAAGCCAACTTTCGACAATACCATCATCAGTGTGGATGACGAGAAGGATGGTGAAGGTTACTATGACTTGTTGGGACGTGTCAGCACTGTGTTCTTCAATTTGTTGTCTGCAGAGACCAATGATGAAATGGACGCTTTGGCGCAGAAGATGAGTCCAATCTTAACGAAACACGCGAATGATATCCGACTCAATGAAAAGTTGTTTGAGCGTATCAAATATGTGCATCGTCATCACCGTAAACTGACGCCAGAGGAGAAGATGTTGCTCGATAACTGTTATGACGGTTTTGTGCGGAGTGGCGCCTTGCTCGACGCCGCAGGTAAGGAGCGTCTTCGCCAGTTGACGGAAGAGACCTCGATCCTTGGCCTGCAGTTCTCGCAGAATCTGCTGAAGGAAAACAAAGCCTTTACCCTGCATATTACGGATGAGGCTCAGCTTGACGGTCTGCCTGACACAGCCCGAGAGGCTGCTGCCCTTGCAGCCAAAGAACAGGAGAAGGACGGTTGGGCGTTTACGCTCGATTTTCCCTCGTATTCGCCTTTCATGACCTATTCTACCCAGCGTGAACTTCGTCGACAGATGTATATGGCGAAGAATACAGAGTGTATTCACGATAATGAGGAGAATAATCTGGAGATTTGCAAACGGCTTATTAACCTGCGTCGTGAGTTGGCACAACTGTTGGGACATAAGACCTATGCTGACTATGTGTTGAAACACCGTATGGCCGGAAATGTGCGTAATGTCTATAAACTGCTTAACGACTTGATCGTTGCCTATAAACCGACAGCTATCAAGGAAGTGGCAGCTATAGAGAAACTGGCCAAGAAGTTGGAAGGTAAAGACTTTAAGTTGCAGCCTTGGGACATCGGCTTCTATTCTCATAAGTTGCAACTGCAGAAATATAACCTGGATGCTGAGATGCTTCGTCCTTATTTCGAACTCTCGAAGGTGATTGACGGCGTCTTTGGTCTGGCTCATCGCTTGTATGGCATTACCTTCAAGGAGAATAAGGATATCCCTGTCTACCATCCCGATGTGAAGGCCTATGAGGTGTTTGATAAGGACGGATCGTATCTGGCCGTCTTCTATGCCGACTTCCATCCTCGTAAGGGAAAACAAGGTGGGGCTTGGATGACCGAATACCAGAGCCAGTGGAAAGAGCGTCTTGACTTGAAGAAACCTTTCAGTCCAGATAACTGTAGAAATGTGAGACCGCACGTCAGCGTGGTGATGAACCTGACGAAGCCGACAGAGGAAAAGCCTGCTCTGCTCACACTAGGTGAGGTGGAGACTTTCCTCCACGAGTTCGGACACTCCCTGCATGGCATGTTTGCCAATACCCGTTTCGAGAGCCTTTCTGGAACAAATGTCTGGTGGGACTTCGTGGAACTGCCTTCGCAGTTTATGGAGAACTTCGCCATTGAGAAGGAGTTCCTTCGCACTTTTGCCTTTCACTATCAGACGGGTGAACCAATCCCTGACGAGCTGATAGCCCGTATTATCAAAAGCCGCAATTACAATGTGGCCTATGCCTGTCTGCGTCAGGTGTCGTTTGGTCTGCTGGATATGGCCTACTACACGAAGAAGGATGAATTTACCGATGACATCATCCCATTTGAAAAGAAAGCCTGGAAGAAGGCTATGGTGACGGAACAACTGCCTGATACCTGTATGACGGTGCAATTCTCTCATATTATGGCAGGAGGCTATGCCGCAGGATATTACAGCTATAAGTGGGCTGAGGTGCTTGATGCCGATGCCTTCGCCGTATTCAAGAAACATGGTATCTTCGATCAGAATACCGCTCAGAGCTTCCGTGACAACATCCTTTCGAAGGGTGGTACGGAGAATCCGATGGCGCTATATAAGAAGTTTAAGGGTGGTGAACCTACCATTGATGCATTACTGAAGAGAAATGGAATCAAAAGAAAAGCAAGCTAAGTTGGACATGCGCTATCTGCGTATGGCCCGAATATGGGCAGAAAACTCGTATTGTGTACGCCGTCAGGTGGGCGCTTTGGTCGTGAAGGATAAGATGATTATCAGCGACGGCTACAATGGTACACCCACGGGATTCGAGAATGTCTGCGAAGACGAGAACAACGTGTCAAAGCCTTACGTCCTTCATGCTGAGGCCAATGCCATCACGAAATTGGCACGCTCCAATAATAATTCCGATGGTGCCACGATCTATATTACCGCTTCGCCATGCATAGAGTGCGCAAAACTCATTATTCAGGCAGGCATAAAACGAGTGGTCTATGGTGAGAAGTATCGTCTTACCGATGGTATCGAACTGTTGGAGAGAGCTGGTATTGAAGTCATTTATTTGGAAGTAAATAGTGAAAAGTAAACTGTCAATATGAATAGTAAGTCAAATCGTTTTGCTCCGCTGTGGATGGCCCTGTGTGTCGTGCTGGGTGTACTTGTGGGTACGTTCTATGCCAATCATTTCTCTGGCAACAGACTGAGCATTATCAATTCTAATGGAAGTAAACTTAATAATCTGCTTCACTATGTCAGTGACCTTTATGTCGATACTGTCGACATGAATGACTTGGTAGAGAAGGCTATGCCACAGATTCTTTCTGAACTGGATCCTCATTCTACCTATATAGGGGCAAAGGATGTACAGATGGCCACAGATGACCTGAAAGGTTCTTTTTCGGGTGTAGGTATTGAGTTTACCATCCGTCAGGATACTGTCCGTGTGCAAAATGTTATCAGTAACGGCCCTGCAGAACGGGCTGGACTCCTGGCAGGCGACAAGATCGTGGAAGTCGATGACTCAGTGTTTGTCGGTAAGAAGGTGACCAATGAGGAAGCCATGCACCGTTTGAAAGGTCCTAAGGATACAAAGGTGAAGTTGGGCATTCTCCGTTATGGTGAGAAAAAGATCCGTCATATCACTGTGACCCGTGGTGAGATACCGACAAAGAGTGTTACAGCCTGTTATATGATTGATGAAACCAGTGGTTATATCAAAATCAAGAACTTTGGTGAGAACACCTATCCAGAGCTGTTGATTGCTTTGGCCAAACTGTCTCAGGAGGGTTTTTCTAATCTGATCATTGACTTACGGAGTAACACTGGTGGTTATCTGGCATCGGCTGTACAGATCGCCAACGAGTTCTTGTCAAAGGGCGAGCTGATCGTCTATACCCAAGGCCGTAAGTCTCCTCGTCAGGAATATCGGAGTGATGGTCGCGGCTCTTATCAGCATGTGCCTTTGGTGGTACTCATCGATGAGGGCTCTGCCTCTGCTTCAGAGATTCTGGCAGGTGCCATTCAGGATAATGACCGAGGAACAATCATCGGACGTCGTTCGTTTGGTAAGGGTCTGGTTCAGCAACCCATTGAGTTCTCTGATCATTCGATGATTCGACTGACCATCGCCCGTTATTATAGTCCTTCAGGCCGTTGTATCCAGAAGCCTTATTCTTCAGGTGCTGATAAGAATTATGAGGAAGATCTTCTTTCCCGTTACCAACATGGTGAGTTCTTCTCTCAGGACAGCATCAAGCATACTGGACCTGAATATCATACGTCCAATGGTCGCGTTGTCTACGGTGGCGGCGGTATCACACCTGATATCTTCGTGCCTGAGGATACTGTCGGTATGACATCTTATTATAAGGAAGCCTCGATGACGGGATTGATTCTGCAGTATGCCTTTAACTATACCGATGAGAATCGGGCCAAGATGAAAGAGTTTAAGACCGGTAAGGCTTTGGAGACATATCTTAAGAAACAGAATACTGTTGACAAATTTGCCACGTTTGCCGACAAGAACGGTCTGAAGCGTCGTAATCTGATGATCCAGAAGTCGCATAAGCTGCTTGAACGTTATATCAACAGTCGTATTATCTATAACATGTTGAATGAGCAGGCCTGGACAGAATACCTGAATCAGGATGACCCTGCTATCATTGAGACACTCCGCATCTTCCGCGAAGGAAAGGCTTTCCCACAACAGCCGGAAAAACATGCATAAGGAAGAGCTGAGACGACAGATACGCCAGATGAAGCGACAGTTCACTCCACAACAGTTGGAGGAGCTGTCGCTTCCTGTTATCCAACGGCTGAGGAGTCGGTTGGCAGACTATCAGGTCGTCTTTGCTTACTATTCTTTGCCTGATGAGGTCTGCACCCGTCAGTTGGTAGATGACCTGTTGGCAGAGGGAAAGACAGTATTCTTGCCGAAAGTAGTCAGCGAGGAGACGATGGAATGGCGTACATATACAGGTCGTCAGGACTTGCAGGAAGGAACTCTTCGTATCATGGAGCCTGCGGAGAATCATGGGGACTGTTTCTTCTGTGAGCAAGGAGCGAAGCAACTGAATGGGCCTGTCCCCGTGATTCTCGTCCCAGGAATGGCTTTCGATGCGAAAGGTCATCGGCTAGGGCGCGGACGTGGCTATTACGACCGTTTCCTTGCGGCATATCCTCATATATATAAAATAGGTGTATGCTTTGACTTCCAGAAGGTTGAGGAAGTTCCGACGGATGATTTTGATATCGCTGTCGACGAGGTGATTTAGTGAAACCGTATGTCGGCAATCACCTGACAACCCACATATTCATTGAGCTTCCGGACATAATCCGACCGTTGCATTGATAAATCCGCCCTTAGTGCAGGATTCGTCAGATGGACATAGAGCGTTTGGTTACGGATTATCACACCATCAGTATATCGGCTGACGACTTCGCCGGCAATGATTGGCCAGGCATCCATCAGTCGTTTCTGCATGAGTGGCATTTCCAGTCCCTGAGCCCGTAGGTTTCTCAAAATCAGGCTCTTAATATTCTGTACGTCTCTCTTGAACATGTCCGTTGTCTACGTAAAAGATTTTATAGTCGTGTGATGATGTTGAGAGTATTTTATCCAGATGCTCTCGGTTGGTATCCGTAATAAAGATCTGCCCGAAGTCATCGCCTGCCACCAGACTGACAATCTCTTCTACCCGTTGGGCATCCAGTTTGTCGAAGATGTCGTCAAGCAGGAGTAGGGGAGTGGTCTTGGAATTGGTGCGTTTCAGGAAATCGAATTGTGCCAGCTTCAGCGAGATGACGAAGGTCTTGTTCTGTCCCTGACTGCCTTCACGCTTCATCAGATGTCCGTCGAGTGAGAACTCCAGATCATCTCGATGGATGCCATGTAGCGAATAGCCTACAGCACGATCCTTAAACCTGTCACGTTGGATAACTTCCAGCAACGGTCCTCGTTGACAGTGCGACACGTAGTTCAATGCCACCTTTTCCTGATGACCGGAGATGGTCTCGTAGAACTGCTGGAAGATGGGGGTCATCTCCTGAACGAAGGTCGTACGTTTCTGATAGATCTGCTCTCCCTCGACAGCCATCTGTTCTTCCCAGAGGCTGATGACATCAGGATCGGGCTCTGCCTCTGCCTTCAGCATCACATTGCGTTGCTGCAGGGCTTTATTATAACGGTTCAGCGCCTCGATGTATTGAGGGTCGTACTGCGAGATGACCATATCCATCAGTCTGCGTCGCTCTTCACTGCCTCCTTCAATGAGCAGGGTGTCGGAGGGTGATACGACCACGATGGGTATCAGTCCGATATGTTCCGACAGACGCTTATATTCCTTTTTGTTGCGCTTGAAGTGTTTCTTCGTGCCACGTTTCATGCCGCAGTAGATCTTCAGGTCATCAGAGTAGGACCCTTCAAGGACGAAGAACTCTTCACCGTGGCGAATCACCTGCGAGTCGATGGGGTTGTTGGCCGAACGACAGAACGACAGGTAGTAGATGGCGTCCAGTACGTTGGTCTTGCCGACACCATTCTTGCCGATGAAACAGTTTATCTTCGGCGACAACTCCAGCGTGGCCTCCGTGATGTTTTTGTAATTGATGATCGACAGTTTTTCGAGAATCATAGTGCAAAGGTACGAAAAAACAAACGAAATAGGCTGAAAAATAAGTTAAAAGTGTCGGGCAGTAGCAAATTTTTCACTCTTCACTCTTCACTTTTCACTTCTTTTTTGTACCTTTGCACCCGAATTTGCCCAAAAGGGTGGATTGTGTCTTTTAGAAACAATAAAAATTATAGATAAAATGGCAAACAACAACAATCAGCAGGGTGCTCCTGTAGCAGAGCAGACCCTCAGTCAGAGTGAAGCCTTCTTCCTGAAGAACAAGAAGGCTATTATTGCTGCAGTGATCGCTATCGTCGTGATCATTGCAGGTGTCGTTCTTTACAAAACTTATGTGTCAGGACCTAATGAGGTGAAGGCCAGCACGGCTATTGCCAAGGGTCAGGACTATTTCATGGCTGACGACTATCAGAAGGCTCTTAACGGCGACAGCGCTGCCTATAAAGGATTCGTAGCTCTCGCTAAGGAGTGGAGTGGTACGAAGGCAGGTAATCTGGCTAATCTCTATGCCGGACTCTGCTATGCCAAGCTCGACAAGTGGCAGGAGGCTGCCAGCTATCTCGAGAAGTACGATGTCAGCGACGATGCTATGGTGTCTCCAGCAGCTTTGGGTGCACTGGGAAATGTCTATGCTCATCTGGAGCAGTTCGATAAGGCTGTATCAACCCTGAAGAAGGCTGCTGAGATGGCTGACAACAACAGTCTCTCTCCCACCTATCTGATCCAGGCTGGTGAGATCCTTGAGAACCAGAACAAGAAAGATGAGGCTCTGAAGCTGTACCAGGAGGTGAAGGAGAAGTACTTCAACTCGATGCAGTATCAGACTATCGACGAGTATATCGAGCGCATTAAGGAGTAATCTTCTAATCTCCCGATGGCAACAAAGAATCTTTCCGAGTATGATATCGCAGCGGTGCCCGATGCATCAAACATGATCTTCGGTATCGTTGTGGCAGAATGGAATCCTGAGATTACTGGCGCATTGCTCGATGGTTGTGTCTCTACATTGGAGAAACATGGTGCATTACCTGAGAATATCCACGTCAAGACCGTTCCTGGCAGTTTCGAACTGATCTATGGTGCTCATCAGATGACGCTTAACGACGGTTACGATGCAGTCATTGTGCTGGGTTCCGTCATTCGTGGTGAGACGCCCCATTTCGATTACATCTGTCAGGGTGTTACGGAGGGTATCGCCCGTTTGAACGCCACGAACAACATCCCCGTTGTCTATGGTCTCCTGACCACGAACGACCTGCAGCAGGCGAAGGACCGTGCAGGCGGGCGTCTGGGCAATAAAGGCGACGAATGTGCCGTCGTAGCGATTAAGATGGCGAAGTTCTAAAAAAACGATAAGTCAACAGTTCTGGCCTCACCTTTCTGGTGGGGCCTTTTTGTTGTCAGAAGCTGGTGGTGGCAGCAATCTTGTCTGCGTTCATGCTGCGGGCGCTGGCATCGAAGATTTCCTTGTAGAGTCCGCCCTGCTGATAGACCTCGTCGGGCGATCCTGCCTGCACCACGCGACCTTGCTGCAGCACGTAGATCTGGTCGGCATCGATGATCTGTCCGATGTTGTGCGAGATGATGATCACCGTGCGTCCCTTCTTGATGGCATCGATCGAGGCCTTGATCTGCTCTGTGGCGATGGCGTCGAGGCTGGCGGTAGGCTCGTCGAGGAAGATGATTGGTGGGTTTTTGATAAACATGCGTGCGATGGCGACGCGCTGCTGCTGACCGCCGCTCAGTTGCAGGGCAGCCGTCTCGAAGCCGTGGGGAAGCGCCATAATCTGGTCGTAGATATAAGCCTGCTTGGCGGCTTTCACCACATCCTCATGCGTAGCCTGCGGACAGCCGTATTTGATGTTCTCCTCTATCGAGCCGTCGAAGATATGGTTCTTCTGCAGCACCAGTCCCACATTCTCACGCAACCATTCCGTATCCCATTCGCTCAGCTGCACACCGTCGAGGCTGATGACGCCCTGCTGAGGCTGGTAGAACTTGTCGAGCAGGTTCACGATGGTGCTCTTGCCGGCGCCGCTCAGTCCCACGAGGGCCGTGATCTTGCCGGGCTCGATGCGCATCGACACATCCCAGAGCGCCTGCGTGCCGTTGGAGTAGGTGAAGTCCACGTTCTTCAGTTCGAAGTTGCCTTTTACCGTCTCCGGATGATGCTTTCCCGTCTGCTCCACCTCGTCGTCGGCCTTCAGGATACCGAAGAATCCCTCGGCATAGATCAGCGCGTCGTTCATATCGTCGTAGATGCGGTGCAGTTGTCGGATGGGCGCACTCACATTGGCGAAGAGCATCACGTGGTACATGATTTTTCCGATCGTCATACCAGGATAGTCTATCAGCACTAGATAGGCCGTCAATATAATAATCAGCACGGTACCGATCTGTTCGAGGAAACTCTTCAGACCGTTAAAGAGATACGCCTTCTTGCGCGTGCTGAGCTGCAGGTCGGTCATCGTGCGCTGGATGCCCGCCTGACGGTCGGCCTCGATCTGTTCGCGGTTGAACGACTTGATCACGGTGATGCTCTCGATGATGTTCAGGATACCTTGACTCACCGCCTGATGCCCACCGAAGATACCGCGTCGCCCGCCTTTCATCTTCGTGGCCTGGATATACGTCACCCAGAAGTAGAGCGGCACGATGCACAGCGCCACGAGACCCACGTAGAAGTTGGCTGCGAACATCAGTCCCAGCGCGAGGATGGCACTCGTAAACAGCGGCAGGATCTCGATGAAGAAGTTGTTCACCGTATTGCTCATGCTCATGATGCCGCGGTCGATGCGCGACTGCAGCTTACCCGTCTCGTTGCCCTCGCTGGTGAAGAAGGCCATACGGAAGGACAGAATCCTGTCGACCACCTTCAGCGACATATCGCGACTCACTAGGATGCGCATCCGCTCGCCGTAGTAGCGCTGGAAGAAAGTCACCAGGGCGCCGATCACCTCCTTGCCCAGCAATATCACCGTGATCACGGTCAGGATCTTCACCGCCTGACTCCACTGGAATCCCTCCGGCTGCTGCAGCAGCGCGTTGATGGCGTCGACGGCACGGTCCAGCACCACGGCGTTCACCTGTGCCATCAGCGAACCTACGAGCGTCAGCACCAGCGTGATCACGATCAGCCACCGATAGGGCGTCACGAAGGGCAGGATATTCCTCAGCAGCCCCCAGATGTTCATTTTCATTCCTTCCATACTTCCATTTATTACATTTCTTCAGCAAAGTTACAAAAATTCTGTGATAATCTGCGGAATCTGCGGCTTTTTTTGTATCTTTGTGGCCAAAATGCAAAAGCGTATGAAGTTTGTCAGTTGGAACGTTAATGGTCTGAGGGCCTGCGAAGGTAAGGGCTTCAGCGAGATATTCAGGCAGTTGGACGCCGACTTCTTCTGTCTCCAGGAGACGAAGATGCAGGAGGGTCAGCTCGACCTCCAGTTTGAAGGATACCAGAGCTACTGGAACTATGCCGACAAAAAGGGCTACAGCGGTACAGCCATCTTCACCAGGCACCAGCCGCTGAGTGTCGCTTACGGCATCGGCATCGACCTTCACGACCACGAGGGTCGCGTCATCACACTCGAGATGCCCGACTTCTTCCTCGTCTGCTGCTATACGCCCAACTCGCAGGACGGTCTGAAGCGCCTGGACTACCGTATGACGTGGGAGGACGACTTCCGCGCCTACCTGAAGGCCCTCGACGCGAAGAAGCCCGTCATCCTCTGCGGCGACCTGAACGTAGCCCATGAGGAGATCGACCTGAAAAACCCCAAGACCAACCGCATGAATGCCGGCTTCACCGACGAGGAGCGCGCGAAGTTCGGCGAGCTGCTCGCAGCAGGCTTCACCGATTCCTTCCGCTTCAAATACCCTGACACCGTGACGTATTCCTGGTGGTCGTACCGTTTCCAGGCGCGACAGAAGAATGCCGGCTGGCGCATCGACTA
>JAEENF010000167.1 GCA_016283605.1 Prevotella sp. | reverse complement strand
CTGAATATCCCAGGAATGATACTGCCGCAGGGTGTCCATAATCTTATGGGCGCCTGCACCTCGGTCGTAGATGTCGCCGAGAATGTGTAGCTGGTCGATGGCCAGACGCTGTATGACATTACAGATGGCACAGATGAAATCATCTGCTCGGCCTGTAGAGATGATGGTATTGACAATAACGGCAACGTATGCGGCTTTGTCGATATCATCGGTACGTTCATGCAGCAGTTCCTCAATGATATAGGAGAAGTCTTCTGGCAGCGACTTACGCACCTTCGAACGTGTATATTTCGATGAGACATCACGACAGACTTTCACCAGTTGGTGAATGGTGATACGATACCAGTCATCGAGATCTTTTTCCTGTGCCTTGATGAGTTCCAGCTTCTGCTCCGGATAGTATATCAGTGTACATAACTCCTTCTTTTCCGATTCCCGGATGGTGTTCCCGAACAGTTCCTGAACCTTTCGCTTGATGTTTCCCGAGGCATTCTTCAACACATGTTGGAAGGCCTCACTCTCACCGTGAAGGTCGGCCAGGAAATGTTCTGTGCCTTTGGGCAGGTTCATAATGGCCTCCAGGTTGATAATCTCCTTGGCGGCATCAGCTATCGTGGGAAACGACTGCGAAAGCAACTGCAGATAGTGCTTGTCTGTCTCGGTGTAATGATAAGAAGATGTCATATCTTTAAGTGGTTGTTGATACTGTTTCTGATTTGCTGGCTTCCTCTGTCATCGAGGGGGTCGAGGGGCATGAAACCTTCCTCCAGCAGCGTTTGTTCACTGAGCACCTGCATCAGACGAGAGGCGTATTTAGTCAATCCTTTCTCTTCTAGGGCTTCCTTCAGCCGATCGTCGTTGACACTCTCGCGATAGAGTTCACGGGACAGTTCGATAAGATGGAGCATGAGGGGTTGCTTCTCTACTTGGCGGATCATCCGCAGCAGATAGTCGGTTTCGTCGCCTTTATAGTCGCCGATCAGTTTCTTGATGGACCGCGGGCGCTGATAGCTCTCCGGGAAATAGGCGGGCAGATGCTCGGTGTCAAGACTGAGGGCGGAGAGACCGAGGATAGTGATGCCATAGTCCACGTAGTTGCGGATGTTCTGGTGCTCGGCATAAATGAGCATCCGTCGCCAGTCAATCTCCTGATCCCTGTATTCTGACTTCTGACACCATCTCGCATCGCCTAAGGTGCCTGCCTTGATAATGGTGGCTAGCATGTCCTGCGTATGCTCGTCCATCTGCTCAAGGGTATTGGAGTCGAGTACTTTCTGGTAGACGGCATAGGTCTGGCTGCACATCTCCTGTGATGTCGTGCTATTGGTGATGAGTGAGTTCAGAATGACTTCAATACGAGGATTCCATTTCAACTGCTGAAGATGCTTCTGTTCCATCTTGCCAAAGGCAATCAGCGCATAGGCTTGTTCCACACTACGCTTTTGCCAGAGTAAGGTCTTGTGGAGTTTCTCCTGCAGGGATTTTTCCTCCATCACCCAGGGCTGTAACTGTCCGTGTGGAGAGAGCACCACGCGGCTTCCGCGTTTCCGGGCTGTATGGGCAGCGCTGACGACGAAATACTGCCAGCATCCGTGACAATGGACAATATCGGGATGGAATTGCTGGATCCGGCTTTTGAATTCGCTGAGTGACGTGACAGTCTGCACATCGGCACTATGGCATAGTCCCTCTGTCAACAAGCCTACATGGCGAGCGACCGTTTCATCGTTTGGGGGATAGATGTGCAGGATCTTCATCGGCTTTATCTGAGGTTATGACACATCACACTCAATCTCAGTCCCAGAAGTTGACGGAGACCGATCTTTTGTTCGTAGAATTTCAGCACGTCGTGCGCTTTATCCGCGCGGACTACGATAAAGTCGTATTTCCCACGGAGATATTTCAGACGTTTCCCATGATGTCCGTCAGCACGTGTCCTTTCTGCCTTCCTGATCAGACTACTGGCTTGTGTGATGTCCTCGAAGGCCTGCAGACAGATCGTTCCTTTTTTGAAATAGCCTATCTGGATGTCTGTTCTGCTGTCGAGGGATTCTGCGATCTCACTTAACCATGTAGCAGAGGGTGGAAATGCGTGGATATCTGAGAATATAACCCATTCATATTTAGCGGCTTTAACGCCTATCGTTAAAGCTAATTTCCGTCGGGTGACATTCAGATTCGGCTTGGGGAGAAATGTGCTGTAAAGTTGAGGATATTGTTGCTTATGCAGCTTCAATACGTCGTCTGTATGGTCGGTAGAAGATTCATCAACGACAATGACCTCATAGCCTGGCTCATAGTCCTGGGTGAGAAAGTCCTGGAGGTGTTGCTCCACCTCTTCGGCATTGTCGTAAACCGTCATGATGACGGAGAATCTACACTTTGTTTCTGTCATTCTTTTGTTCTGTTAAATATCATCACTCATATAACCCACAGGCAACTTCCTGCAATTATATTGTGAGGCCATGATTTCACCATAGGCTCCGGCAGAGCGAATGGCTATCAGGTCGCCACGATGGGTGCGGTTGATGTCTGTCTGTTTGGCGAAGACGTCCGTAGACTCACAGATGGGACCCACTACGTCGTAGGTGTCCATGGCTTCCTCGCTGGTGATATTCTCAATCTTGTGATAAGCCTGATACAATGCCGGACGGATAAGATCCGGGAACCCAGCATCAACAATGGCAAACTTCTTCGTGGCTCCTTCCTTTATATATAAGGTACGCGTGATAAGTGAACCACACTGTGCCACGACAGCCCGACCTAACTCGAAGTGGAGCGTCTGACCCGGACGTAGCTTCAACTTCTTGGCGTAGGTGTTGAAGTAGTCCTTGAAATCAGGAATGGGCAGACGGTTAGGGTGTTCGTAGTCAACTCCCAGACCACCGCCGACGTTAATATGCTCCACACGGATGCGCTGCCGCTCGAGTCTGTCTTGCAATTCGTTCACACGATTACAGAGTGCCTCGAAGTCGCCCATATCCAGAATCTGTGATCCAATATGGAAGTGCAGACCCACAAACTTCACGTTGGCCAATTTCTCGGCTTCGCCAATCACGGTTTCCATATCTCGCATGGCGATGCCGAACTTATTCTCTGCAAGTCCGGTGGTGATGTTGGCGTGCGTATGTGCACCGACGTTTGGATTCAGACGGAATGCCACGCGAGCGACCTTGTTCTTGGCCGCAGCCAGTTCATTGATGACCTCTAACTCCGGAATGCTTTCCACATTGAAGCAGAAGATATCATTGTCAAGTCCCAGATTGATTTCCCAATCCGCCTTGCCGACACCGGCATACACGATCTTTGAGGCGGGGAATCCGGCTTTGATCGAAGCTTCTATCTCGCCACCGCTGACGCAGTCGGCACCCAGTCCGGCCTCACGGATGATACGCAGGATCTTCGGATTGGCATTGGCCTTGACGGCATAGTGCACCACGAAGTTCTCATGTTTGCTGGCTTCTTCATTGATGGTGCGCAGTGTCTGTCTGAGCACCTCAGAATCATAGTAGTAGAAGGGCGTCTGAATAGACTGCAACTTCTCTACGGGGAATTTTCCTTTGCCCATAATTAGTCTGTGTTGTGTTGTCTTGGGGTTATTTGTTAAAGATGGTATCGCTGAGTTTCTGGAGGGCGCGCTTCTTGTCCTCCTCACGGATGAGGAATGAGATGTTGTAGTTCGAGCCGCCATAGGACACCATACGTACAGGGATATCCTTCAGGGCGTCAAGTGCCAGTGTCTCGAATCCGATGTTCGACCAGTCGAGGTCACCCACCACGCAGATGATGCACATACCTGTGTCGACGGTTACCGTACCGTATTTCTTCAGTTCGTCGACGATTTCTCCCAGATGGGCGGAGCTGTCGATACTCATGGAAACGCCCACCTCTGAGGTGCAGACCATGTCGATAGGCGTCTGGTAACTCTCGAAGATCTCGAATACCTTGCGCAGGAAACCTGTGGCGAGGAGCATACGGCTCGACTTGATCTTGATGGCGATGATATTGTCCTTGGCGGCGATGGCCTTGATCTTACCGTATTCCGTTGCATTGCTGATGGTGGTGCCTTCTGCATCGGGGTCCATCGTGTTCAACAGGCGTACGGGGATGCCGGCATACTTCGCGGGCTGCACACAGGTGGGGTGAAGGATCTTGGCACCGAAGTAAGCCAGCTCGGCAGCCTCCTCGAAATGCAGCTGATGAACGGGTTCGGTCTTCTCCACCACACGCGGGTCGTTATTGTGCATGCCGTCGATGTCCGTCCAGATCTGAATCTCCTCAGCGCCGATGGCGGCACCCACGAGCGAGGCCGTATAGTCTGAACCGCCACGCTGCAGGTTGTCTATCTCACCATAGGCGTTACGGCAGATGAAGCCCTGTGTGATATACACCTGTGCGCCTTCGTTCTCTGCCAGGATGGCATTGAGTTTCTCCTTGATATATACGGGGTCGGGTTCAGCGTTCTTGTCTGTACGCATGAAGTCGAGGGCATTCAGCAGTACGGCGTTGATGCCGATTTCCTTCATGTAGTTCACGACCATGTTTGTCGACATCATCTCACCCTGTGCCACGATGCTCTTTTCCTCAAACGAGGTGAAGAGTTCTTTGGTGAACGAACGGAGATAGTTAAACTCACTTCTCAGGAACTCGGTGGTTGTATCCTTCATCTCCTGGGTAGAATAGAGCTCGTCCACATGTTTCATGTATTTCTGCTCCATTCGGTTGATGACCTCATTCGCACCATCGGGATTCTTCTTGTAGAGATAATCAGATATCTCGACCAGTGAGTTTGTGGTTCCAGCCATCGCGGAGAGTACCACGAACACGGGTTCACCAGACTTGGTGACAAGAGTTGTCACCTCTTTCATTCTCTGTGGGGTACCGACGGATGTACCGCCGAATTTCATGACTTTCATATGCTTTATATTTTAAATTTCTTCTCTTTCTGAATATCTGACGATGATCTCGTCGGTGTCTGGCTCATCCACCAGCTGTATCTGGTTGAAGTCGCTGGTCACCTCTTCCATTTTGCCTCCGGCGCAACGGAATACGACGCCCGGATATTTATCGAGCAACGGCATGTTGTGGGTCGACATGACTACGGCGGTTCCCGTCTGACAGATCTTGCGGAGGAGTTTGGTGATGTCCTCGGCAGTCTCAGGGTCCAGATTACCCGTCGGCTCGTCGGCGATGATGAGTTTCGGCTTGTTCAGGATGGCCCGTGCGATGGCAACACGCTGCTGCTCGCCACCCGAGAGCTCGTGGGGCATCTTCTCGATCTTGTCCTGCAGGCCTACGTCGCTCAGCACCTCGTTGATGCGCTGATCTATCTCGTCCTTCTTCTTCCAGCCGGTGGCTTTCAGCACGAACTGGAGATTCTTGTATACGGTACGGTCGCCCAGAAGCTGGAAGTCCTGGAAGACGACGCCCATCTGTCGTCTGAGACCGGGGATGTCCTTCTGTCGCAGGTTGAGCAGGTCGTAGTCGAACACTTTGGCCTCGTCGGCCTCCTCCATGTCCAGTTCGAAATACAGGGTTCGCAGCAGACTGGTCTTTCCCGAACCTACGCGTCCGATGATATATACAAACTGTCCTTCCTCCACCTGGAAGTTCACGTCCTTCAGCACGCGGATGCCGTGCCGCTGGTAAATATTCGCTTTCTTATAACTGATCAGCATCACTATTCACTTTTCAATATTGACTTCGTCTAAATCGCTCACGCTCGGCATAGCTCGAATTCATTCGGCTCTGCTCTCGCTTAATCGCGATTTTCACTATTCCATCTCGCCTTTTGCCTTTGCTTCGCGACGTTTCTTGTCCCAGTTCGGATCGTGACGCTTCTGAAGTTCCTCAGCGACGTCTTCGATACGCAGGCCCTTGCTTGTAAGCAGCACGATGAGGTGGTAGATCATGTCCGAAGCTTCGTAGACAAGTTTCTCCTTGCTGCCGTTCGTGGCTTCGATGACAGCCTCAAGGGCCTCTTCACCGACCTTCTGTGCGATGCGGTTGATGCCGTCCTTGAAGAGCGAGGTCGTATAACTGCCTTCGGGCATCTCCTCATGACGCTTGTCGATAAAGTCCTGCAACTCACTCAGAAATGCGAGTGCACCTTTCTCTTTCCGCTTTCCTCCTTTGTTCTCCTCGCCCCAACAGGTGTCTGTACCTGTATGACAGGTGGGACCGTCGGGCTTGGCCTTGACCAGCAGGGTGTCGTTGTCGCAGTCCACTTTGATGTCCACCAGATGGAGGAAGTTGCCGCTGGTCTCGCCTTTGGTCCACAGACAGTTCCTCGAACGGCTCCAGAAGGTCACCTTCTTCGTCTCGATGGTCTTCTGGTAGGCCTCTTCGTTCATATATCCCAGCATCAACACGTTCTTTGTCTCTGCATCCTGTACTATCGCAGGCACCAGCCCGCCACTTTTCTCAAAATCTATCTTCATATCACTATTCACTATTCACTTTTCACTATATCCTTACATTTATGCCTTCTTCGCGCAGGTACTGCTTCAGTTCTGGAATCGGAATCTCGCCAAAGTGGAATACGCTGGCGGCGAGGGCGGCATCCGAGTGTCCTTCGATGAAGGTATCGCGGAAGTGCTCCTTCTTACCCGCTCCGCCACTGGCGATGATGGGGATCGACAGGTTGTCGGCCAGTTCGCGCAGTGCCTCGTTGGCATAGCCTTCTTTCACACCGTCGTGGTCCATCGACGTAAAGAGTATCTCACCGGCACCACGCTCCTGGGCTTCATGGGCCCACTCGAAGAGTCCGCGTTCCGTACGCTCGCGACCGCCTTTCAGGTAGCAGTGCCAGCCGTCAGCATCGAACCGGGCGTCAATGGCGCAGACGCACACCTGCGAGCCGAAGCGGTTGGTGATCTCGTCGATGAGCTCCGGTCTGCGGATGGCGGCGGAGTTCACGCTCACCTTGTCGGCGCCGGCATAGAGCAGTCGCTCTACATCAGCCAGTTCGTTGATGCCTCCGCCTACGGTGAAGGGGATGTTGATCTCCTGAGCCACACGGGTCACCATCTCCGTAAAGGTCTTGCGTCCCTCGAAGCTGGCGGTGATGTCGAGGAACACCAGTTCGTCGGCACCCTGCTCGCTATAAGCCTTGCCCAGCGCCACGGGGTCGCCCGCCGAGCGCAGGTTCACGAAGTTGGTACCCTTCACGGTCTCACCGTCCTTCACGTCCAGACAGGGTATTATTCTCTTAGCTAGTCCCATTTTCTTCTAACTCCCTCTAACTTCTTCTATCTTCTTCTAACTCCTTTAACTCCCGAAGGTCGATACGACCTTCATAGATGGCCTTTCCGAACACGACGGCAGGGATGCCGGCAGCGTCGAGGGCCTTGATGTCTTCTTTCGACGAGACGCCGCCGCTGGCTATCAGGTGCAGCTCAGGGTAGGCCTCCATCACCTCCTTGTAGAGGTCGATGGCTGGTCCTGCCAGCGTGCCGTCCTTCGAGATCTCCGTACAGAGCACGTTCTTCACGCCGGCGTCGATGTATTTCCTGAGGAAGGGTAGGAGGTCCTCACTCGAGTCTTCCTTCCAGCCGTTGATGCTGATCTTCCCGTGTCGTACGTCGGCACCCAGTATCATTCGGTCGGCACCGTATTTCTCCAGCCATTGCATAAACAGCTGCGGCTGAGTCACGGCGATCGAGCCCACAGTCACCATTTTCGCTCCTGCGGCAAAGGCCTTCTTCAGGTCTTCGTCGGTCTTGATGCCGCCGCCGAAGTCCACCACGAGTTGGGTTTCTGTCGTGATACGACGGAGCACCTCTTCATTCACAATGTGCTTCGACTTTGCGCCGTCGAGGTCCACCACGTGCAGACGCTGGAAGCCGATGCGCTCAAACTCGAGGGCCATATCCAGCGGTTCGCCGTAGACCGTCTTCTGGTCGTAGTCGCCCTTGGTCAGTCTCACACACTGACCACCGATGATGTCTATGGCGGGTATCAGTTCTATCATAAGTCGATAAAGTTTTTGATGATTCGTTCGCCCACCTTGCCGCTCTTTTCCGGATGGAACTGGCAGGTGTAGAAGTTGTCCTTGTGCATCGAGGCGGAGTAGGGCAGGATATAGTCGGCTGTGGCAATGGTCTCCTGGCACACCGGAACATAATACGAATGTACGAAGTACACATACGGATGCTCACCCAGACCCTCCATCAGCGGGTCAACGCCTTCACATCTTCCATCTTCCTTCTTCCATCTTACATCCAATTCATTCCACCCCATACACGGCACCTTGTCCTCGTGCCTCTGCGGCAGGAACCGCTTCACCTCCGCATCAAAGATGCCGATGCAGTCGGTATTGCCCTCTTCCGAGTGGCGGCACAGCAGCTGCTGTCCCACACAGATGCCGAACACGGGCTGCTTCAGGTCGCGGATCACCTCGTCGAGCCTGCGGGCCCTCAGGTAGTCCATCGCCTCGCCGGCGTGTCCCTGTCCGGGAAACAGCACCTTATCGGCCGACTTCAGCAGTTCTGCATCGTCCGTCAGCAAGGGTTCGATCCCCATCCGCCTCAGGGCGTTGATGACGGAATAGATATTCCCCGCATTATATTTTACTATCGCAACATTCATTTGTCTTGAACTCCTTGAACTCCTTGTCTCCCTGTCTCCTTAACTAAAAATTATCGTCTTATTCTTATACGTCAGTATCTTCCGCTGGATGTGCTTCGAGACAGCGTGCGACAGCACAATCTTCTCCAGGTCCTTACCCTTCAGTACGAGACTCTCGGGTGTATCCTTGTGCGTGATGCGCGTCACGTCCTGTTCGATGATCGGACCGGCATCCAGTTCTGCCGTCACATAGTGACTCGTGGCGCCGATGATCTTCACACCCCGCTCGTAGGCCTGGTGATAAGGCTTCGCCCCGATGAAGGCGGGCAGGAACGAGTGGTGGATGTTGATGATGTGGTGGGGGTATTCGGCAATCATCTCGTCGCTGATGATCTGCATATAGCGCGCCAGCACGATAAACGAGATGTCTTCCTTCTTGAGCAGCTCCATCTCGGCGGCCTCCACCTCGGCCTTGTTCGAGTGGTCCTTCTTGATGCTCCACACGTAGAAGGGGATGCCGAACTGGTCGGCTACGTAGCGCAGATCCTCGTGGTTCGACACGATACAGGGGATGTCGCAGTTGAACTCGCCTGCCTTCCAGCGTGCCAGCAGGTCGTAGAGGCAGTGACTCATCTTACTCACGAAGATGGCCATCCTCGGACGCTTGTCGCTGTAGTAGAGCGAGAACTTCATCTGATACCTCTGGGCGTAGAGCGTGGTGAGGTAGTCGTAAAGCTTGTCGCGCGGGATCAGGAATCCGTCGAGCTCCCATTCTATTCTCATGAAGAACATCCCCTCTACCTTGTCCACATACTGGTCGAGGTAGACGATGTTTCCCTTGTTGTCCGTAATAAACTTCGTAACTTCCGAAATGATGCCCTGCTGATCGGGGCAATGTAAGAGCAAAATTGCTGTTGTATCCATCTAATGTCTTGTATATTCTTAAATCAAGGTGCAAAGGTACAAAAAAGAATCCAATTACGCACATTATTTTATAAAAATAATCGCTTCACACCCAAAAAGGCAATCTATGTTAATTAAAAAGCCCCTCGCCAGTCGCCTGACGAGGGTTCTTGGTGAATCATGGGGCCTTGGTGAATCATGGGGCCGGTGAATCATGGGGCCGGTGAATCATGGGGACTGGCCCAATGATCAGAGCTTTGCGGCGATCAGGGGGCCTGTCCTAGATTGTTAAGTTAATCTGTGAATTATTTGTTAATTTTAGGGGATAATATTTTAACTAAATATATTTACATATTTTAGTATATTAATTACTATTTTTCTTGTATAATTCGCTGATTTTTA
>JAEENF010000166.1 GCA_016283605.1 Prevotella sp. | reverse complement strand
CCGATAACGGTGACGGTATCCTCCTTGTAGCCGGTATCCACGAAGCCCTCACGGGTGTCCTTCGTGGGATAGTCAGGCAGGAAACGACCAGTAATCATCGAATACATAGCCTTATCGTTGCCAATCTGTATCGAGCGCTGGCCTTTCTTATCCTTGCCGATGGTGACCTTCAGTTTTTCGTTATCATTCGTCATGACAATAGCGGCCTCGCCGGTCTTGGGGTTCACGTCGCGCTGCTTGTAGTTCCAGAACTTGCAGTCGTAGATGGCGCAGTCCTCAAAGAAGGCGATCTTCCAGTCACCCTGGTCGTCGCGCCAGTAGGAAGGGAAGATCTGCTTCCAACGTTCCTCCACCGGCTTGATGCCCTTAATCTGGAAAGCACCCTGTCCGTCACCCTCGATGAAGTCGAATACCTTCGTACCCTTTGGCAGCGGCGGGAAGTGGAAGGCCATATCGCGCTTGAAGTCCTTGTTCGTCTGAAGGTGCTGGTTGAGTTCTATGCCGTCGGCAGACGTGATGGTATAGCGCTGCTCTCCAATTTTCAGATAGGTGTCTCCGGCAAACTGGAACCAGAAGTCGGGATAGTCTGACCGCTGATACGCCGTGATATACACCACGGTCTCGTTGTCCTTCAGTTCCACCTTCGTCAGGTCGAGGGCGAGATTGAAGAATCCGTCGCCGTTAGTGGTTCCATACTCGATGGTGGGCTGATCCCACACCACATCTTTCGCCTGCCCCGTCATGGCGACGAAAGCCAGCATCATAGTTGATAATAATAGTTTTTTCATAAGTTGTTTGTTACCTTTTGATAGCATATTCGTTTGCAAAAGTACTAAGTTTTTGCGAAGAAAAAATCTCTTTAACCTTTTTTGCTTGTTAAAATTTCGTAATTATCAGGGAGGATTGATATGACAATCGGAAAAAAATCATATATTTGCACTTTGTGCAACACGTATTGAAGACCATAACCAAGACATTATCACTGCGCCTAAGTGCAATCATGCTTTGTGCGGTGGCGTTGCTATTGACGGCGACGCTGGCTGTGACGTTCATTTTTTCGCGGCAGGCAATGAAAAAGGAGGCGATGAACGATGCGTCACATGCACTGGAAACCACCTCGCGCCATATCGACAATATCCTGTTGAGTGTGGAGCAGACGGCCGGCAACGTGTACTACGACCTGATGCGTCATCGCGACGAACCTGAGACGATGGAGGAATTCTGTACGCGTGTGGTGACGTGCAACCCCTACGTAACAGGTTGCGCCACAGCCTTCAAACCCGATTATTTCAAGGCCGGCGAGTCGATGATGGTCTACGTGTACAAAGACGAGGGGAAACTTGTGACTACCCACAAGTTCGGCGTGACGCCCTATACCGAACAGCCCTGGTATGTGGAACCCGTAACCACAGGTCGCGTGTGCTGGCTGGAACCCCTGAAGAACAAGTCGGACTGGAAATTCCCCCTCGTGACATTCTGTCTGCCGATCTATGGCGAAGGAAGGACGTGCGTAGGTGTCCTGGGTATCGACGTACCGCTGGTTCATTTTACGAAGATTGTGAACGACGCGAAGCCCTCGCCCAACGGCTATATCACACTGCTTAGCGACGACGGCTCGTATATCGTCCATCCCAACTACGACAAGTTGTATCGTCAGACCGTCTTCACCCAGATCGAACACGGTGCAGACCCTTCCGTACGTGAGGCTGCCGAGGCGATGATTTCTGGCGAGAGCGGGTTCAAGCCCTTCATCCTTGACCATCAGAAATGGTACGTGATGTATAAGCCCTTCCAGCGGCAGGCTGTTCCCGGACGTGTGATGGAGGAACTGAAATGGAGTGTGGGTGTGGTGTATCCCGAACAGGACATCTTTGGCGCATACAACCGTCTGCTCTACTATCTGCTGGCCATCATCATCGTAGGACTCCTGGTATTCTTCATCCTCTGTCGCTGGGTGACGCATCGCCAGCTGTTGCCCTTGGAGGGTTTGACAGATTCAGTCAGGCGCATCGCCCAGGGAAACTACGACGAGACGATTCCTGATACGAATCGTCAGGACGAGATCGGACAGCTGCAACGGAACTTCCAGCAGATGCAGCAGTCGCTGGCCGCCTATATCGGTGAACAGGAGGAGCTGTCGGCCAATCTCCAGGCCCGTCATAAGGAACTGGAGGTAGCCTACCGTCAGGCGAAGGAGGCCGACAGGATGAAGACAGCCTTCCTGCACAACATGACCAACCAGATGGTGCCCCCCTCGAATCAAATCTCGGATTTTGTGAAACGGCTCTGTCAGGGACTTGCAGGAACAGCGGAGACAGGCCGGCTGGCGAAGGACATCGAGAAACAGAGCAAGGTGATCGTGGAGCTGTTGGATGACATGATCCAGACCGCTGACGACGAGAAAGGAAAGGAGGTGGACGATGAGTAGGATCAGCCGCCACCTCTCGACGAAACTCGGACTGGGTATCCTGCTGATGGCCGCCCCGGTCTTCGTGATTACACTGGGAATGCTCTTCCTGCAGTCGCGCTTCTTCATCCACAATGAGGCTGCGGAGAGTTTCGACCGTTCGCTGCAGACCACCCTTCAGCGTGTGAGAAACTATATGTCAAGGATAGAAACGGCCACCCACGCCAACCAGTGGCTGGCGGAACACTACTTCCAGCCCGACTCGTTGCTGAAGCTCTCCCACCGTATCGTAAACTTGAACCGTGACGTCTACGGCTGCTCCATCAGTGCCGAGCCGGACATGTTCCCCCAGTGCGGCAGGTATTTCACCGTCTATTCGCTGACGGACAACGACTCGATCATCACCGTCAGGGAACCCCAATACGAGTATTTCGAGAAACCTTGGTATAAGTATCCGCGTGAGCTGGAGAAGCCCTGTTGGATAGACCCTTACGACGATTATACCGAGGGCGGTCTGAACCACTCGGAGACCATCGCCTCGTATGGCATCCCCCTGAAGGGTGAGGGCGGCAAGATTGTGGGTATCATGTCGACCGATCTCTTGTTTTCCAATCTGGCAAAGACCGTCAACGAGGGGGTGAAAGACTATGAGAATGCCAGTTTCGTACTCGTCGGCAGCGATGGACGCTACTTCATCCCCAGCGAATATGAGGAAACGTTAGACCTGAGCCATGAGCAGACGGGAGGTCGGGTAGGTGTGATGCATGTGGACATCGGCGATAAGACGTACCATGTGAGTCATTGTCCTGTGCCAGGCACTTCCTGGACACTGGCCCTGATCTGTCCGGATGATGACATCCTGGCGAGCTGTCGCCATCTGACCTATCTTGCCATCGCCCTTATCGTCATCGGGCTGCTGGTGATCCTCTGGCTCTGTCGCATTGCGGTGAACCACGCCATCCGTCCGCTCAGTGCACTCAACGCCAGCTCGAAGAAGATTGCCGAAGGGCGGTATGACGAGGTGATACCCCATACTCAGCGCGAGGACGCCGTGGGACAGCTGCAGAACAGCTTCGCCACAATGACAGAGGCACTTGTGGAACATGTGGACAGTATCCGTCAGACTACTGAGGAGACGAAGCAGAGCAACGAAGAGTTGGTGCATGCGATGGAGATGGCCAAGGAGGCCCTCAGACAGAAGACTGAGTTTATCCAGAATGTTTCGCACCAGATCCGTACGCCGCTGAACATTATCCAGGGCTTTGCGCAGGTGTTGAACAGCGGGGAGACATTGCCTGAGGAAGAACGCAAGACCGTCACCACTACGATGAAGCACAACGCTGTGCACCTGAACCGTATGGTGCTGATGCTCTTCGACAGTTCGGACACAGGGTCGGAAGAGGAACTGAAGAAGATTTGTGACGACAAAGTGTTCTGTAATGCCATCGCTACTGAGTGTATTTCCCTGACGGAAACACGCTTCCCGGAGCACACTGTCGCCTTCGAGACGGAAGTTCCCAATAGCCTGCAGATTGTGACGAGTCATCTCTACCTGTCGCGTTCGCTGCTGGAACTGTTGTATAATGCTCTGAAATATTCCGACGGCGAACATATCAAGTTGCGTGTAACGCAGACGGAGAAGACGGTCTGCTTCACGGTGGAGGATCGCGGTATGGGAATGCCTGAGGAATGGCAGGAGAAACTCTATAAGCCTTTCGTCAAGGTGAATAGTCTGTCGGAAGGTCTCGGACTGGGTCTTTCGCTGACGATGCGTCATGCCATAAGATTAGGTGGTACCCTGAAACTGGATACCACCTATCATGACGGTTGTCGGTTCACGATGGAAATGCCGAAATAAACCGATTCTTTCTTATACGAGATGTTCTATGAGGTCGGCACGCTCGCCTGGGAGCATGTCGATAACGGGAATCTCCACCATTGTGTAGCAGCCTGCGGAGAGACGCATAGAGGCACGGGCTACATTCACCAGCACCTGACCTGTGAGGGCGGGGTTGTTGATGCTCATGTTGAACTCCAGACGCTGGTTCTGGGTCTTACCGCTGACACCCTTGCGAACGAGGTTCACACCATGTCCCATATCACGCACGTCATCGACGCTCTCTACCTGGAAGACATGGGTCTCATCGCTGGCGAAGTAAGGATCTGCCTTGATGTCCTTCGTCACATCCTCAAGCTTGACACCATCCTCGAGCTCGACATACACCATACGGCGGTGGATGCCCTCGCCAAGGGGAATAGTCATCGAGAGGGCGTTCTTCACACCTTTCTTACTGCGAACGCAGACACTGTGACCCATTGACATACCTGGACCGAAGTTAGTGTAGCTGAGTCCCTTTGGTGCAAGACTCTGCATGAGGGTACGTACGATGGAGTCTGAACCCGGATCCCAGCCTGCGGCGATGACGCTGACGGTGTTCGTCTCCTGATTGAGCTTCATCAGGCGCTCACGGTAGCCGCGGATGTTCGTGTGGATGTCGAAAGAATCGACGGTATTAATGCCCAAAGGCAGGATCTGCTTTGCATATTCCTCACAACTGCGGGTAGGGGTGGCAAGAATGGCCACATCGACATCCTTCAGTTCGCGGATGTCCTTCACTACCTCATACTGGGCCAGTTCTGCTGGCTTGTTCTCTGCACCATTGCGGCGCACAATACCTGCTACTTCGAAGTCTGGAGCAGTCTCTAAGGCCTCGAGAGCGTACTTTCCGATGTTGCCGTAACCTACGACGGCGGCTCTGATTTTCTTCATTTTTATGTGGTTTGAAAATTTTCGGTTGCAAAAGTAATGCTTTTCAATGGAATATATAACATTTTGCCTCAAAAAAATCTAAAAAACTTTCATTTTGTGACATCGTGAAAGGTTTTTGGGGGAAAATACAATAAATTGTAAGTTTTCTACGTTTATAAGGTTGTATATATACAAAAAACGTACAATATGATAGAATACATCAAGGGGGAGTTGACAGAACTGACCCCTGCTATGGCAACTGTAGAGGCTGCCGGAGTAGGTTACGGACTGAGTATTTCGCTGAACACGTTTAGTGCCATTCAGGGAAAGAAAGAGGTGAAACTCTACGTGTATGAGGCGATTCGTGAGGATGCGTATGTGCTTTTCGGATTCGTCTCGAAGAAGGAACGCGAGATGTTTGAGCTGCTCATCACCGTAAACGGGGTTGGTGCCAATACGGCGCGGATGATGCTCTCGGGTATGAGTGTTTCAGAATTGTGTAACGCCATCTCGACGGGTAATGCCCGTCTGATACAGGCTGTCAAGGGTATCGGTAAGATGACGGCGCAGCGTATTATCGTAGACCTGCGTGACAAAATCGTGGCACTGGGTATCGCTGAGGAGATCCCTGCCGGCGGACAGATGGCAGCACCTGTGAACAGTCAGGTGAAGGATGAGGCGGTATCGGCCCTGACGATGCTGGGCTTCTCACCTGCACCTACGCAGAAAGTAGTCCTTCAGATCCTGCAGGAGCAGCCTGACCTGCCTGTGGAACAAGTGGTAAAACTAGCACTGAAGCAGATTAAATGAAGTTAAAAGAAGAGAGAAGAAGATATGTGGCTTTCGCCACGAAGATAAAGGACATTGCTGCTGCTTGCAGAACGACGGTAGCAAGACATTTGTCCTCTATCTCCCTCTATCTTCTTTTATCTACTTCTATCTTCTCCTGGGCCATCACTTCGCCGCAGGACGACAAGTCCAAGGACAGGAAACCCCAGCCCAAGGCGCAGCCGAAGGCGATGGTGACGGATGACGACATCGCTGACTCGCTGTTGCATGCCCGCTGGAGGATACAGCGTACGGCGCCGATAGAGGTGGCTGATCTCGACTCGTCCGTCATAGACCTGAACCTGCCGGATAATATCCGTCAGACGGTAGAGTACGACGATTCGTTGAATATGTACGTCATCGGCTCGAAGATCGGCGACACCTATCTGAACGCCCCAGTGCTGATGACCCCTGAGGAATATCAGCGGTGGAGTGCACGACGTGCCATGCGTGACTTCTTCAGAAGGAAGGAGGCCGTGAATGTCGCCAATGAGGGTAAGGACCAGTTCGACCTGATGGATATGCACTTCGACCTCGGACCTGCGGAGAAGATCTTCGGTCCTGGTGGTGTGCGTATCAAGACGCAGGGAACGGCAGAGCTGAAGATGGGTGCTACGTTGAAGAATATCGACAATCCCTCACTGCCCATCCGAAACCGCAAGACCACCAGCTTCGACTTCGACGAGAAGATCAACCTCAACGTCAACGGAAAGGTAGGTGACAAGGTGAATATGAACCTGAACTACAACACCGATGCCACCTTCGACTTCGATACCCAGAACCTGAAACTGAAATACGACGGTAAGGAAGACGAGATCATCAAACTGGTGGAAGGCGGTAATGTGAGCTTCCCCTCGAACAACTCGCTGGTGAAGGGTGCCAGCAGTCTCTTCGGTATCCGTACAGACTGGCAGTTCGGCAGACTGAAGCTGCAGACGGTGATCTCTCAGAAGAAATCCTCTACGAAGAGCGTCGCATCAAAAGGCGGTACACAGACCACTGCCTTCGAACTCGATGCTGCCGACTACGAGGAAAACCGTCACTTCTTCCTCTCCAGATACTTCCGAGACCATTATGACGCCTCGATGTCGACGCTGCCCAACCTCACGACGGGTATCGAGATCAACCGTGTGGAGATCTGGGTAACCAATAAGTCGGGAACCACTTCGAACACCAGAAACATTATTGCCCTTACCGACCTCGGTGAGAACACGAAGGTGAGCAACAGGATGTGGACGCTCTCAGGGAGTACGGTACCCTCGAATGCCGCCAACAGCGAGTATGCCACACTGGTGAGCACCTATGCCGCCGCCCGCGATATCGACCAGACGAGTACGGTGCTGAATGCCATCCCAGGTTTCGAGGGTGGTGTGGACTACGAGAAACTCTCGAGTGCCCGACTGCTGACCTCATCGGAATACACCCTGAATAAGTCACTCGGCTATATCTCGCTGAAGACGGGTCTTCAGACCGATCAGGTGTTGGCGGTAGCCTATGAGTTTACGGCAGGCGGTCAGACCTATCAGGTGGGAGAATTTGCCAGCGACAATACCCAGACGGGAGAGGCGCTGTTTGTGAAGTCGCTGAAGAACACTTCGAACAATCCTGCCCAGGGCAACTGGGACCTGATGATGAAGAACGTCTACTATCTGGCCTCGACGGTAGAGAAGACCAAGTTCCGCCTGGATATCAAGTACCAGAGCGATACGGCAGGTGTATATCTGACCTATATCCCTGACGCCAGGGTGAAGGACCGTACGCTGCTGAAGATGTTGGGCTGTGACCGTCTGGATAATAATAATAAGGTACATGCGAACGGCTATTTCGACTTCATCGAAGGCTATACGGTGAGTAACGGACGTGTGTTCCTGCCCTCGGCAGAACCCTTCGGCGACTATCTGCGTAAGCAGCTGACCAGTAGCGGACTCTCGCAGGTAGAGGCTGATAAGTACGTCTTCGACCAGCTCTACGACTCGACGAAGACCGTTGCGAAGCAGAATGCCGAGAAGGATAAGTTCATGATGATGGGACAGTATAAGGGCCATAGTGCCAACGTCATCTCGTTGGGAGCCTACAACGTGCCTCAGGGTTCTGTGGTGGTGACTGCCGGCGGTGTGACGCTGCAGGAAGGCACGGACTACAGCGTGGACTATTCCGCTGGTGAGGTGACGATCCTGAACCAGAGTATTATCGATGCCGGCACGAATGTGAACGTCTCGTTGGAGTCGAACACGGAGTACGGCATGCAGCGGAAGACGATGCTCGGCATGAACTGGGAGTACGACTTCTCGAAGAACCTGCAGGTGGGCGGTACGCTGATGCACCTCTCTGAGCAGGCCCTCACCTCGAAGGTGACGATGGGTTCGGAACCCTTGCGCAATACCATCTGGGGTCTGAATATCAACTGGAAGCAGGAGAGCCAGTGGCTGACGTCGCTCCTCAATAAGATTCCTTTCCTGCATGTCACAGAACCCTCGCAGATCAGTTTCAAGGGCGAGTTTGCACAACTCATCGCAGGAACGGCTGGAGGTACGCAGGACAATGCCTCGTATATCGATGACTTCGAGAATACGAAGAACTACGTCAACGTGAACCAGCCCAGTACCTGGACCCTCTCCAGTGTGCCTACAATGTTTGCGGAGTCTGCGGATAAGACGGGTGTCAGCAGCGGCTATAACCGTGCGCTGTTGTCGTGGTATAATGTCGACCCGATCTTCACCCGTCGCAGCAGCACCCTGACGCCAAGCCATATCAAGAGCGACCTGGAACAGTTGTCTAACCACTATGTGCGTGAGGTGTATGTGAAGGAACTCTATCCCAACCGCGACCAGAGTACCTATAACGGTGCCACCTCGACGCTGCCGATCCTGAATCTGGCCTACTATCCTCAGGAGCGCGGACCCTATAACTTGACACGCGACCTGAACAGCGACGGTACCCTTCGACAGCCTGAGACCAAGTGGGGCGGCATGATGCGACGTCTGGAGACCACCGACTTCGAACAGGCGAATATCGAGTATATCGAGTTCTGGCTGCTGGATCCCTTCATCTATACCCGTCAGCAGGGAAATGCCTCAGACTATGCCGGCGATCTCTATATCAACCTCGGCGAGGTGAGCGAGGATGTCCTGCGCGATGGCAAGAAGTTCTATGAGAGCGGTATGCCTGTTGACGGCAGTGAATCGTATACGACCACACAATGGGGAAAGATTCCGCAGCAGGCCACCCAGACCTACGCCTTTGCCACGACGAAGGGTTCGCGTGTGCAGCAGGATGTGGGCTTCAACGGTCTGAATGATGATGAAGAACGTGAGTATGGGGCTTATAAGGAGTGGTTGGATGCTGTCGTGAACAGTGGGGTGATCACCAACGACAGTATCATCCAGGCTTGGCGTAACGACCCTGCAGGCGACGACTATCACTACTTCCGCGGCTCAGACTTCGACGAGGAGCGCAAGAGTATCTTGGACCGCTATAAGCGCATCAACAATCCTCAGGGTAACTCACCGGATACCGATGACCGCACGGAGTCCTACGACACCAGCTATAAGACGGGTCCTGATGTGGAGGACATCAATCAGGACTTCACGTTGAACGAGTACGAGCGCTACTATCAGTATAAGGTACGTATCAGTCCTGAGATCCTCGATGCCTATCGTAACGGTGCACCTCCTGCCGACTGCTACATCACCGATATGCGTACCAGTGGCGTGAAGCTCCGCAATGGAGATACCACCAGCGTGAACTGGTTCCAGTTCCGTATCCCTGTGCGACAGTATGAGCGCAAGGAGGGCAGCATCAATGATTTCACCAGTATCCGCTTCATGCGTATGTTTGTCACCAACTTCCAGAAGCCTATCGTCCTGCGTTTCGGTAGTCTCGACCTTGTACGTGGTGAGTGGCGTATCTATAAGCAGAGTCTCTCTACGGGTGCAGAGACGGGAACCCTCGACGTCAGTGCCGTGAACATCGAGGAGAACAACGACAAGACCCCCGTGAACTACGTGTTGCCTCCAGGCATCAGCCGAGTCACTGATCCATCACAGCCACAGCTGGTGGAGAACAACGAGCAGGCCCTGGATATGGTGGTGAAGAACCTGAGTCACGGTGAGGCGAAGGGTGTGTATAAGAACACCACCCTCGACCTGCGACAGTACAAGCGTATGCAGATGTTCACCCATGCCAACCATCTGGAGCCCGATGCGACGAACCTTCAGGATCACCAGCTGGCAGTGTTTATCCGTCTGGGTAGCGACTATAAGAGCAACTACTACGAGTATGAGATCCCTCTGAAACTGACCCCTGACCGCAGCGACTATAGCCGTTACTCCACGGCAGACCGCAGACTGGTGTGGCCTGAAGAAAACATGCTCGATATCAGTCTCGACGTATTTACGAAGCTGAAGAAAGCCCGTAACAAAGCCAAGGGCGAGGGTGGGGCATCCTATAATCAGGTGTTTACCGACTACGACCCCGACCGTCCTGGAAACAAGGTGAGTATCCTGGGTAATCCCTCACTTGGTGAGGTGAAGACGATGGTTATCGGCGTACGCAACATCTCTGGCGAGACCAAGTCGGGAGAGGTCTGGGTGAACGAACTCCGTCTGCTGGAAACGAGCAACGAAGGTGGCTGGGCCGCTTCAGGAGCGATGAACGTGCAGCTGTCTGACCTGGGATCGGTGAATGTGACGGGAAGATATATCGGCGACGGCTTCGGCGGTCTGGAGGAAGGTGTCATGCAGCGTAGTACGGATACGGAGAAACAGTATTCTGTGACCACCTCGCTGGAACTGGGACGTTTCTTCCCTGAGAAGGCCAAAGTGTCGGCACCGATCTATTACTCCGTGACGAAAGATGAGGTACGTCCCCGTTATAATCCCCTCGACAGCGACATGCATCTGAGCGACGCCCTGGATGCGGCAGCAGATCAGCGTGAGCGAGACAGCATCGAGTCGTTGGCTGTCACGAAACATACGAATACCAACTTTGCCCTCTCCAACCTGCGCTGGGGCATCAAGACCAAGCGTCATCCGATGCCTTACGATCCTGCCAACTTCTCCTTCAGCTACAGTCACTCCCACCGTTATACCTCTGGCGAGACCACCGTCTACGAGAAGGAAGACCAGTGGCGGGGCGGACTGAACTATACGTATTCGCCCGTCTATAAGACGTGGGAGCCTTTCAAGAACTTGAAGGGAAAGTCGAAGTGGCTGGGATTCCCCAAGGCCTTCGGACTGAACTATCTGCCGCAGAGCATCTCGTTTAATACAGAGATGAGTCGTGTCTACTCCGAACTGCAGGAACGCGATCTGGAGAACCTCGAGAACCAGAAGCTGCCGCTGACCTTCAACGAACAGTTTCTGTGGAACCGCGACTTCTCGTTGCGCTGGGATTTCACCAAGAACCTGCACTTCAACTTCCAGAGTGCCACCCATGCACAGATCGAGGAGCCTTATACCCCAGTGAACAAGGATCTCTATCCTGACCATTATTCTGCCTGGAAGGATTCCGTCTGGCAGAGCATCAAGAATCTGGGTACGCCCCTCGACTATCAGCAGCAGACGACGGTATCCTATCAGGTGCCGTTGAACAAGATGCCGATTTTCGACTGGGTGAACAGCGACCTGTCCTTCACCTCGAACTACTCCTGGGTACGCGGTACGGAACTCGACGACGGCACCTCGTTGGGTAATACCATCAACAGCCGCAGGAATGCGAACATCAACGGCACGTTCAATCTGGAGACGCTCTACAATCATTCGCCTTTCCTGAAGAAGGTCAATGACCGTTTCAAGAAAGCCATCCCCAAGACGACGACCACGAAAAAGAAGACGGAAAAAGATAAGAAGTCTGCTGAGAAGAAGCCTGCGGACAAGGATACTGCCGATGAGAAGGATGCTCCTGATGAGAAGGATGCTCCTGCAGCGAAAAAGGTGCCGAAGGCCAAGAACACCTATCAGCGCGAGATTACCCTGCGACCAGACACCACGATCACGGTGGCCCACAACAAACGCTCGAAGCGTCTTATCGTCACAGCCCGTACTGCCGACGGTAAGCCTTACGAGGTGAAATACAAGGTGCTCGATGCCAACAGGATTCTGATCAAGTCGAAGGATACCATCGACATCAAGCTCTCCGTGGTGGCGAAGACGCCTTCAGAGAATCAGTGGTGGTATAAGCCTGCCCAGAGTGCGGCCCGACTGCTGATGATGTTGCGCAGCATCAATGTGTCTTACCGCTCGCAGTATCAGATGATGCTGCCTGGCTTCATGCCGAATATCGGCGATGCCTTCGGACAGCGCAGCTCTGGCGGTCTCTCGCCAGGTCTCGACTTCGCCTTTGGAACGATTGGCGACAGCTATCTCGACAAGGCCTACAACAACGGCTGGCTGCTCTCCAACGACAGCGTCGCTACGCCTGCAACCATCAATAGCAGCAATGACCTGCAGCTGAGGGCTGTGCTGGAACCCCTGCGCGACCTGAAGATAGACCTGAACGCCTCGCGGACGGATACGAGGGCGAAGAGCATCCAGTATATGTATCAGGGTATGCCCACCACGTATAGCGGCAGTTTCAATATGACCACCATCTCGCTGAAGGGCACCCTCGAAGGTATGGGCAATGCCAACAACGGCTATCGCTCGAAGGTCTTCGAGAACTTCTGCGACTTGTTGCCGGAATATGCTGCACGTGTCGAGGCGCAGTATGCCAATGCCCCTGAGCACGCGGCAGTCAATCCGTATAGTGCCGATGTGATGATCCCTGCCTTCCTCGAGGCATACACCTCCAGCGGCGGCAAGCTCGGCTTCTTCCCCGCCATCACACGACTCCTGCCCAACTGGAGTATCCGCTATGCCGGACTCTCTAAGCTGACGTGGTTCAGCAACCGCTTCAAGTCCTTCAACATCAATCACAGCTATAAGTCAGTCTATAGCGTGGGATCGTATGCCTCTTACAGTTCCTGGCGGGAGTATATGGGCGATCTCGGCTTTACCACTGATCAGGCGACGGGCATGTTACAGCCCTCATCGATGTATAACGTCTCTACGGTCAGTATCAACGAGAGCTTCTCACCCCTTCTGGGTGTCGATGCCACGTTCCAGAACGACCTCACGGCGAAGTTGGAGTATCGTACTACACGTGTGCTGAACCTCTCCATGACGAGTGTACAGATCAATGAGTCACGTTCTAACGACTGGGTCATTGGTCTCGCCTATAAGCTGAAGGACTTCAATCTCTTCGGCTCGTCTGGCAACCGCAAGGTGAGGAAAGCCCAGAACGGCAAGAAGTCCAACCAGGCTCAGGCCGCTAATACCAAGACCAGCCGCTCAGGCGTCAATCACGACCTGAACATGCGTCTCGACGTCTCTTTCCGCAAGCAGGCTTCCATCACGCGTGATATTGCCAGTCGTACGTCGGCAGCCTCTTCCGGCAACTCTGCCCTGAAGGTGTCGTTCATGGCCGACTATACGTTGAGTCGTCTGATGACGCTCTCGGCTTATTACGACCGTCAGACGAATACGCCGTTGCTGTCTTCGTCGAGTTATCCCACCACGACGCACGACTTCGGCCTTTCCATTAAATTCTCACTCACACGATAAATGACAAAGCGTAGATTTCTTACGACTCTCTTATTCGTTGCCTGTCTCTCTTTGCAGGCACAGATCAATGACTTGCCGCGTACATCGCCCGAGGCTGTAGGCCTGCGTTCTGAGCAGGTGGCGGCGTTGTTCGATTCGCTGTTGGCCTATCCGCGTACGGAGATCCACAGCTGTATCGTGATGCGTCACGGTAAGGTGGTGGGCGAGATGTATCCGGCCCCCTTCCGTGCAGACTATCCCCATACACAGTTCTCGTGTTCGAAGACGTTTGTGGCTGCTGCTGTGGGTATCGCCGTCGGCGAGAAGAAGCTCCGACTGTCAGACAAACTCGTGTCGTTCTTTCCGGATAAGCTGCCTGACATCGTCAGCTGGCAGTTGAAGAGCATCACCGTCGAGGATCTGTTGACGATGCGTTCCGGCTTTGTCGTCGATGCGAAGATGCGCAATGTCAGCCGTCAGTGGATCCGCGACTATCTGGCTCACCCCATGAACGCCAAGCCTGGCAAGCTGTTTCAGTATGACTCGATAGACACCTATCTGTTATCGGCCATCGTCCAGAAGGTGACGGGGATGACGGTGCTGGAGTATCTGCGCCAACGCGTCTTCCGCTATCTGAATATCCGCGAGGCACAGTGGGAACTGAGTCCTGAGGGCATCAATACCGGTGGTTGGGGACTCTACATCCAGAGTGAGTCGATGGCGAAGTTCGGACAGCTTTTGCTGCAGCGTGGCAAGTGGCACGACCGCCAGCTGATACCTGCGACGTGGGTCGATGCCATGATGAAGCGACATACGGATACGAATAAGGGAAAGAGCGGTTACGGCTATCAGATGTGGACGTGTGCCTATCCCACGGCGATGCAGGCCAACGGTCTCTACGGACAGTTTATCATCGTGGTACCCAAGGAGGATGTGGTGGTCGTCATCACGCAGTGCACTTTGGGCGATACCACCCGTGAGCAGGCCCACATCTGGAAGACCTTGTTCCGAGGCATGCAGAAGCAGCCCTTGGCACCGTCAGAGAACTGGCAACTGCTGAAGGACCGTCAGTGGACACTGCCGCTGCTCGAAGGTGAGCCGATGAAGACGGAGCCTCTTCAGGAGAAGACCTTCCAACTGGAGAAGAATCCGCTGGGGTGGTCGCAGCTTCACTTCGTGGCCGACAGTCTCATCGAGATCACGGATACTGCGAAGCGCACAGGACTCATAGAGTTGGGCTACCAGCGTTGGAAGACGTCGAAGGTCGGCCTCTATCCGCTCTATGCCCGTTATGCCGTCGTGGGCCGTTTCCGCCCCATCCGTCCGCCCTTCCGCATCGGTGCCTGCTATGCCTGGACGGATGAGGAGTTGCAGGTCAAGCTCCACTATGTCGACTGGATGGCGTCTGTGTTGCTGCGTATCAAGTTTGAGGAAGAGAGGCTGGAGATCATCGCCAAGGAGAACTACATGAACAACCCCGTCACCATCGTCGGCACCATCCTTCCGCCCCCACCGCCGTCTCAGCCTCTATAAAGACAAAAAAAGGTGTGTCAAATCTTGACACACCTTTTTTCTTAGAAGGGCCCGTAGCCCATACAACTCGTGGTTGTAATCGCCGTGACGAACGCCGTGAGCGCAGCTACTATCATCTTCACCGCAATCTCAATAATCTTCTTCTTCATAGCAGACAAATCATAATTATTTAAGTTTCGCATTCGCTCAACTTCTTTGTAGATAGAAGGAGATAGATGTAGATAGAAGGAGATAGATGACAATAGTTTTGCTGCATAACAGTTGC
>JAEENF010000165.1 GCA_016283605.1 Prevotella sp. | reverse complement strand
TCGTCATATATAATTTGTATTTTTATTATTTCATTGGCCAACGGCGACTTTTGCGTGGCGGATGACTTTGTCGTTCAGTTTGTAGCCCTGTTGCAGACAGTCGATGACCTTACCCTTCTTGTCATCGCCCATTCCCGGCACCATGGCCACAGCCTCGTGTACGTCGGTGTCGAAGTCGGCATCCTCAGTCTCGATCTTGCTCACACCCTGGGCCTCAAGGGCCTTCATGAATTTCTGGTAGATCAGTTCCATACCCTCACGCAGCACGGCGGGGTCATCGGTCTTCGCACCGTTCTCGATGGCGCGCTCCATATCGTCGAGCACGGGAAGGATGGCGGTGATGGTCTTCTCGCCACCGTTCAGGATCAGCTCAGCGCGCTCCTTCAGCGTACGTTTGCGGTAGTTGTCAAACTCAGCGGCCTTATACAGCAGCTGGCTCTTCAGTTCTGCGATTTCTGCCTGAGCGACCTCCAGAGGGTCTTTTTCTTCGGCGTTTTCTGCATTCTCAGATTCCTCGGAATTCTCGGAATTCTCTGCCTGATTGTCAGTTTCTTCGAGGGGAGTCTCGTTCAGTGTCTCCTCATCCTCGATCTTAATATCTTTTTTTGTCATAATAGCGGTTGTTAAAAGTCTTTGCTTACCTCCATGCAAATATCATGCCATTAGGCATACAGCTCTGCCTTTTTCGCCTTGATGGCCTCATCGTAGATATAGTCATCGTAGGTCATCAGCTTGTCGATCGTGCCCTTCGGTGTCAGTTCGATGATGCGGTCGGCCACCGTGTTGATGAACTCATGGTCGTGTGAGGCAAACAGGATGTTGCCCTTGAACTGGATGAGGTTGTTGTTGAAGGCCTGAATCGATTCGAGGTCCAGGTGGTTCGTCGGGGTGTCGAGAATCAGACAGTTGGCGTTCTTCAGCTGCATGCGTGCGATCATACAACGCATCTTCTCACCTCCGGAGAGCACATTCACGTGTTTCAGCACATCCTCCTCCTTGAAGAGCATACGTCCGAGGAACGACTTCATCGTCACCTCGTTGCCGGGTCCCCACTGTGAGAGCCAGTCTACGAGGTTCATCTCCGACTGGAAGAACTCGGTGTTGTCGAGTGGGAGATAGGCGGTGGTGATGGTCACGCCCCACTTATAGGTACCGGCCTGCGCCTCGCGGTTGCCGTTGATGATCTCGAAGAGAGCGGTCATCGCCTTGGGGTTATGCGAGAGGAAGACGGTCTTCTGTCCCTTCTCGATGGTGAAGTTCACGTTGTCGAACAGCACCGTTCCGTCGGCATCTACGGCCTTCAGGCCTTCCACTTCGAGGATCTGTGTACCAGGCTCGCGCTCCATCGAGAAGATGACACCCGGATACTTACGGGTAGAAGGTGTGATCTCCTCCACGTTCAGTTTCTCCAGCATCTTCTTACGTGAGGTGGTCTGCTTTGACTTGGCCACGTTGGCTGAGAATCGGCGGATGAACTCCTCCAGCTGCTTCTTCTTCTCCTCGGCCTTCATCTTCTGGTTCTGGGCCTGACGCAGGGCCAGCTGTGAACTCTCGTACCAGAACGAGTAGTTACCCGAGAACAGCGTCACCTTGCCGAAGTCGATGTCTACGGTCTGTGTCGAGACGGCGTCGAGGAAGTGACGGTCGTGCGACACCACGAGCACACACTGCTCCAGGTTCGACAGGTATTCCTCCAGCCACTGCACGGTGTCGAGGTCGAGGTCGTTGGTGGGCTCGTCGAGCAACAGGTTGTCGGGATGTCCGAACAGCGCCTTGGCCAGCATCACGCGCACCTTCTCGTTGTTCGAGATCTCTGCCATCTGCTTGTAGTGCTGCGGCTCCTGTACGCCCAGGTTCTGCAACAGCTGTGCGGCCTCGCTTTCGGCTTCCCAGCCGTTCATCTCGGCGAAGGCCATCTCCAGTTCGGCGGCTCTCACACCGTCTTCTTCGGTCATCTCGGGCTTCGCATAGAGGGCTTCGCGCTCCTTCATGTTCTGCCACAGAGGCTGGTGACCCATCAGCACGGTGTTCATCACCGTGTGCTCGTCATATTTGAAGTGATCCTGCTCCAGCACGCTCAGTCGCTCGCCGGGTTGCATCTCGATCGTACCCTTGTTGGCCTCCAGCTCGCCGCTGATGGCACGCAGCAGGGTCGACTTACCTGCGCCGTTGGCACCGATGATGCCGTAGATGTTACCGCTTGTAAACTTCAGGTTCACGTCCTTATAGAGAACCTTTTTTCCGAATTGTATCTGCAGATTGGTTACTGTTATCATCTCTTTTTCTTATACCTTATTATATATATAGTAATTTTGAGGGTGCAAAGGTACGAAAAAGCGCGCAAAAAACCAAATTTATTTTGAGAATTTAAAAAAAATATCTACCTTTGCCGCATGAAACAGACCATCTACCTCCCCGGCGTCATAAAAACCGACTTCACCTTCGAATAACATCACAAAAAAACTCCCGCCATCCGGCGGGAGTTTTGGTTAAAACGGCCCATACCCCATACACGAGGTCGTGGTTATCGCTGTGACGAACGCCGTGAGCGCAGCTACTATCATCTTCACCGCAATCTCAATCACTCGATTCTTCTTCATAGCAGACAAATCATAATTATTTAAGTTTCGCATTCGCTCAACTTCTTTGTAGATAGAAGGAGATAGATGTAGATAGAAGGAGATAGATGACAATAGTTTTGCTGCATAACAGTTGC
>JAEENF010000164.1 GCA_016283605.1 Prevotella sp. | reverse complement strand
CCCTCTGCCCTACCCTCGATATTCAGTGGATGAGAGGCAATGCGATAGGTGGGCAGATCGCCTTGCAGCATACGACGCAAGGTTTGGCTGACAGTATCATTACCCTCATACGTCTTCAGAGCGTGACACATCGAACCATGTATGCCCTTCACTCCTGCTCTCGCTTCAGCACAAAGCAAAGCCGTAATGTCGCTGAAGCCAATAATCATCTTAGGATATTGACGCAAGGTGTCAAGTGAAAGACGACTCAGTAGATGAGCTGCCCCATCGCCACCTCGTGAGCACATAATGGCCTTGATGGAAGGTTCGCGAAGTGCCCAGAGCAAATCCTCTAAGCGTTCCTCAATGGTGCCGGCAAATCCGTGATAGTCAGCAAGGGCGTGTTGGCCCACAACACAATGATAGCCCCATTTTTCCAATGTTTGGATGCCTCCGTTGATGGTAGCCGTATCTGTCGCACTCGAAGGGGAGATAATGGCAATGGTATCTCCTTCGTGCAGATATTGTGCTGAAAGCGTCAATGTCCAGCAAAGCATCAATAATAGCAGGCATTCTTTCTTCATATTCTTCTATTTTGTGGCAAAGATAAGGGTTATTTCCGAATCTTACAAGGTTTAGAGCAAAAAGTTTCCATGTTTCTTGTTGATACACGGAAAAAGTAGTATCTTTGTATGTGAAATTTCAAATAATATTTGTGAGATTCAGAAATAATGATTACCTTTGCAGAGACCAACAAACTTGAGGGATATGAAACTGAATGAAAGATTTGTGATTACGATCAACCGCGAGCTGGGCTCGGGTGGTAGGACCATTGGTGAGAAACTGGCTCAGCGACTCAATGTACCTTTCTTTGATAAGGCCATCGTACAAGGACTGAAGGAGAAGTACGAACTGACCACAGAAGAGATAGAACGCCTGAAGGGTCAGAAACACAACTGGTGGGCAGACTTCAAGCGCAGCCTGAAAATCATGCCCAGTTATGCAGCGCCACAGATTATCTCATCGAAAGATGCTATTCCTGATTTCCTGATTACGGATGACATCTTCCAGACAGAAACGGAAATCCTGAAAGGGATAGCCGATGATGAATCGTGCGTCATTGCTGGTCGTAGTGGTTTCTTCGTGTTTCGCGATCATCCCAATCATCTGAGTATTCTCATTCAGGCCAGTCTAGAGTATCGCATCAGTCGTCTTGTGGAGAAGCGCGGCATCAGCCGAGAAGAGGCGCAAAGCATTATCAAAGAAGTAGATACAGGGCGAGAGAACTATGTCAAAAAGTATACAGGCACCTCGCGCTATGATACCCGCAACTACGACATTGTGCTGAATGCTGATGAGCATACAGAGGAAGAAATCGTAGAACTGATCCTCCAGTATATCAAAAAGGCTTAGGGACGATAAACCTCGTAATGTCCTCCTTCGCTCTGACAGTATTTCTCGAGGAGCGTTAGAATGTACTGGGCATTATCTACGACGCGCTGTTCATTGCCGTCGTAGCCATTAATGAGAACCACAAGGTGCCGTGTTTGGAGTTCTATCTTCGTGCGCTCATTGTCGCTGGTAGGCGTCCCTACCCCACCCTCAGCATCGCGATAGACAGGCAGTCCGTGAATATTGATCATCCCTCGTCCGATACCTTCATAAGGCTCGCCTTCACGTCCGATACCTAATGTCAGTGTATCACCCTTGAATTTATCGGCATCGAATCCTCCGATGCTGTATCCAAAAGCTATCGAAGCAAGGTTGATGAGATCAACGAGTGTATCAATCTGATAGAGTTCCTTGCCTTGCAGCACTCTGCGGATGAGCGCCTCTGAGGCAGGACGATAACGGGAAGGGTCCTTGCCACAAGCCTTGTAGACCTTTCGAGTGGCAGAGATGCTGGTCATTTCCTTCAGCGTCTCAGTGGTGAGCGTCTGTCTATAGCGTTCGCAGAGCTCGTCGATTTCCTTCCACAATTCTTCACTGAAGCGAGTATTGACGACCTTCGCTTCGACACATGCACCCACAAAAGTCGGACACACTTGTTCAATCTCTTTTGATACAATAATTCTCATAAGTTGGGCGCAAAGGTAGAAAAAAAAGTGAAAAGTGAAGAGCAAAGCGTGAAGAAATTAAAGTTTTCAAGATAAAAAATGCTAAATTCTTGGTTATATGATAATAAAGATGTATCTTTGTGGCTTGAAATCTCAATTCATTACTAACAAATATTTCAATTACAAAAAATGAACAACGTACCTGTTATTAAGATTGGAATCGTCGCCGTATCTCGCGACTGTTTCCCCGAATCATTGGCTGTTAACCGCCGTAAGGCCGTTATCGCCGAGTATGAAAAGAAGTTTGGTAAGGAAGGCATCTACGAGTGTCCTATCTGCATCGTTGAGAGTGAGATTCACGCTCAGCAGGCTCTTGAGGATGTGAAGAAGGCTGGCTGTAACGCGCTCTGCGTTTATCTGGGCAACTTCGGTCCTGAGATCTCTGAGACCATGATTGCTGACTGGTTCCAGGGTCCCGCTATGTTCTGCGCTGCTGCTGAGGAGACTCAGAACGACCTGATCGACGGTCGTGGCGATGCTTACTGCGGTATGCTGAACGCCAGCCAGGCTCTGAGCCTGCGCAAGACTCGTGCTTACATTCCTGAGGAGCCCGTTGGCGATGCTGCTCAGTGCGCTGAGATGATCCATGAGTTCCTGCCTATCGCTCGTGCTATCGTTGGTCTGCAGAACCTGAAGATCATCAGCTTCGGTCCTCGTCCCAACAACTTCTTGGCTTGTAACGCTCCTATCCGTGCTCTCTATGACCTCGACGTTGAGATCGAGGAGAACTCAGAGCTCGACCTGCTCGAGGCCTTCCAGAAGCATCAGGGCGATCCACGTATCGACGATGTTGTGAAAGATATGGCTGCTGAGCTCGGTCACGGTAACAAGATTCCTTCAGTTCTGCCTAAGCTCGCTCAGTATGAGCTGACGCTGACTGACTGGATTGAGGCTCACAAGGGTTCTCGTCAGTTCGTGGCTATGGCCAACAAGTGCTGGCCTGCATTCCAGACGATGTTCGGATTCGTTCCCTGCTATGTGAACAGTCGTCTGACAAGTCGTGGTATCCCCGTAGCTTGCGAGGTTGATATCTATGGCGCACTGTCAGAGTATATCGGAACATGTATCTCTGAGGATGCTGTTACACTGCTCGACATCAACAACACCGTTCCTACCGACATGTACGAGGAGAGCATCAAGGGCAAGAAGTTTGCTTGTGACACCTACACAGAGAAGGAGATCTTCATGGGCTTCCACTGTGGTAACACCGCTTCTTCTAAGGTTTGCAACTGCCAGATGTGCTTCCAGCGCATTATGGCTCGCGCTCTGCCTGTTGAGGTGACCAACGGTACCCTCGAGGGTGACA
>JAEENF010000163.1 GCA_016283605.1 Prevotella sp. | reverse complement strand
AGCTTGTTTTAAGCGGTTGCAGGGCCAACTCCTGCGATTGACAACCTTGCGTTGTCGGGATGAGGCGACTCGAACGCCCGACCCCTACGTCCCGAACGTAGTGCGCTACCAACTGCGCTACATCCCGCTTTGCTTCAGAACGAAGCGCTTTTGGCTTTTGCGGCTGCAAAGGTACTAATTTTAGTGAAGAGTGAAGCGTGAAGCGTGAAGAATTTGCAGCGCGTTGACGTTTTTTAACGATGTTGGCGGTAGTATTTCCTGAACTGTTCGTACTCATCACACTTACGGATGTACTCTTCCTGCGGCTGATCACCGGTCAGTTCATAGAGTGCTTGGTAAGCACGGTATTGTGGCGAACTCGGGTTGTACTTCTTGACATATTCACCCTTGTCGGAATCCCAGACATTGTCATACCATAGATTAGGATTCTTCTCACAGTAGAACACGACACCGTAGAGTTCGCGGTATCCCATAGCGAAGAGGGCCTTGCTTTTCAGGGCAGGGTCTGACGACATAGCTGCCTTCTGGAGCAGTTCCCTGGCCTTCAGGTCAAAGTCGACCTCGTTGACACGTGCATTGTCCCAGCAGCTCTTGGCATCGCGTAACAGCCACCAGCAGTCACCGTGGATACTGGCCTGCGCATAGTAGGTGGCGAGGTTGTAGCAACGTTGGTCGTAGGCTTTGCCCTTCAGGAGGTTGAGTGAGCCTTCCATCATCTGCATTTCCTTACAGAAGTAGAGTTTGATAGGCTTCCACCACTGGATGTTCTTCTCCCAGGCCTCATCGGTGTTGAGCCACTGACGTTTTATCCAGGGTTCTACATTGTAGTGTCGAAGGACGGAGTAGTAGCGGTATTCTCTGCTGAAATTGTTGTTGTAGAAGGAGAGTGGGATATCCTTCAGCCACTTGATGGCCTTGTCCCACTGGCAGAGACGCATGTACTTCGTACCGATGAGTTCGGCGAGTGTCGTATCGTTCTCGTGGAGCTGAGCCTTCAGGAACTTGTCGAGTTTGTTGTTGGCCGGGGTGTTGGTGTAGAAGAGGAATTTTTCCGTACTGCCCACATTGAGGGTGTCGAGGTCGAAGCCACTGCCTGAACTGTAGAGCGCACGACAGATGGCGGTGAGGCGTACAGGGTTGGACTTGTAATGGGGCACGAGCACCTGGTTGGTGAGACGGTTCTCGGCACCCAGGAAGAAACCGTCTTCATCCTGTTTCTCCTTCAGCCATGCGAGTTCGTCGGCGATGTAGTCGTCGAAGGCCTCACCAGGTTTGGCCTGAGCGGCGGTGATATAGAGCATCAGCACATGGGCATTGTCCTTCATACGGGCCGTACCGTCAAGTTTGACGGCAGCGAGGATGTCGGTGGCTGCCTCTTTCTTCTTTCCGGCGAGGAACTCCAGCCAGGCCTTGGCACTTTTCCACATGATGGGACAGTCGGTCTTGCCTTCGCGGACCACCATCTCACAGAACTGTTGCATCTGCCATGACTCCTGTTGGTTGATGTCGCGGATGAACTGTTTGCCGACTGATCCGCCGCCACCGCCATTGGCGGCATCGGCAGCCTCCTGGGCATTGTTTACGAAGTCCTTCAACAACCAGGGCAGGGCCTTCGAGGTGGGGTTCTGCTTGTAGTGCTGACTGATGGCGAGGTAGGAACGCTTCTTATAGAACTGTGTCATCAGACTCTCTTCGTCGTCCATCTCTGCAAAGAGTTCACCGGCTTCAGCCTCGCGGCCTGTCTTGTAGAGGGCACCGGCATAGATATTCTTCATCATGTCCTTGTAGACCGTCTCGATGAACTGGCTGGCAGTCTGTTCCCAGTAGGTGACGTTCTCCTGATGCTGTCCCAACATCATGTTACAGCGCATATAGAGCAGGGCGTGCTGGGAGCGCAACTTGCTCTTGGTCTTGCCGAGGGCGTATGTGCGAACGGCTTGCAAGGTACGCTTCTGACCGTCGATGTCTTCCTTCGTGGGATAGTTCCATTCGTACTGCTTACGCTGTTCGATGTCCACGCAGTCAAGGTATTTCTGCAGGTTCTGGATATAGCTGACCATCAGGGCGTCGCCTTTTTGTTGGGCGGCCTTGATCACTTCTTCGGCATTGAACCAGAAATATTCCTCTGTCGAACCGAGGTAGGCCTTCCAGTTGTCGTTGCAGATTTTCTCTACGCGGCTCTTGAAGTTGTTGCCGACGAAGGGACTGAACAGGTAATAGTTGTCCGTACCGCCTCCGGCACAGGCAAGCGTCGGCAGCGTCATGGCTGTCATCAGACTAATGATGATAAATCGCTTCATAGGTTTCGGGTTTATATCTGTTAATATTCTCTTGGTCTAAATGATAGGTGATGATGGCTTTCCGGAGTTCCGGACGTTCTTTCTCCATCGCGCGTTTCACCTGAAGGATGTCTTCGGCCTCGACGGTATGCTCCACACGGACGCCATGGATGTCCCTGACCCAGTGGAAGACGGGGTAGGCTGCAGCCAGCGGCAGGGGATATTTGTCAAGACGTTTGAGGTAGGGGGCTACGTCGCGCATGTCGAGGATGGGATTGCGCTCTTCCCATTTGTTGGGGTCGCCGGTATTGTAGATCATCAGCGCACCGTAGTCTACGGGCGGAGCCTCCATTGAGAGCTGGTGCAACCTGATTGTAGTTGACAGTTGATAGTGGACAGCGGACAGTTGAGTCCGGACTTCCCTTAGGAAATCGTAGTAGGTCTTGCGGCTCTTCGAAGTGTAGTCACAGTCGATCTGTATCTCATGGACATTGCGGATGTCATTGGTCTCGTTCATCTGGAGGATGCGGTTCACGAGTTTCTCCGCAAAGCCTTCGTGCTTCTGATGCATACAGTCCTCGGTGATGTAGACGGTAGGGATGATCTCAATGCTGTCAGGCAGGGTGTCGGAGAACGTGATGGTGGCATTGGGCTTAGGCTCGCCCGAGTCGCTCATCACCACGTCGAAGTAACGGCAGTAGAACTTCTTGACCTGGTACTGTGTCAGGAATGCCCGCTCTACAGAGTCGAGCCTGAGGTCCGTGCGCCAATAGTACACGGCATCGCCCTCCTCTAACTCGGTTATACCTTTCTGCTTACTGCATCCTGCCGTCAGCAGGCACAGCAACAGCCCTACCCATATAATGTTTCTTTTAATGCTCAATGTTCAATGGTCAATGTTCAATGATTACAGCATTTCCGGCAGTTGATAGAGCTTCGTGCTGTTAGAGCCCTTAATAAGAATATATCGGTCTTTGGGACAGTCCGCGGCGATGGCGGCCTTCACCTCTTCCACATCCTTGAACTTGCGGTAGTTGCATTTGGTGTCTGCAAATTCTTCGCCTACCAGCCATACCGTCTCGATGTCCGATGTCTTCAGGTAGTCCACGATGTTCTGATGCTCTTCGGCAGACACCTCTCCGAGTTCGCGCATAGCCCCCAGAATCGCCATCTTATGGTCGGCCTGCATCAGCTTGAAGTTCTCCAGAGCCGCCATCATCGAGGAGGGGTTGGCGTTATAGGCATCCACGATGAGGTGGTTCTTCTCCGTGACGGTCATCTGACTGCGGTTGTTCGAGGGGACATAATTCTCGAGGGCCTCACAGATCTTCTTGCGTTCCACACCGAAGTTGATACCTACGGAGATGGCCGCCAGGAGGTTGTCGATATTATAGGCACCGATGAGATGTGTCTGTACCTTGTGCCACTTTGTGCTCCGGCCTTCTTCCTCAAGTGTCATCAACGGTTCACGCCAACGGAACTTCAGGAACGGATCGCAACTGATCACCTCGCCTGAGATGCAGGTGTACTGGTTCTCAGGGTCGGTGGAGTAGGGGGTGATCCAGATGTCCTCATCGTCGCCGATCTGTTCCATGAGGTATTCGTTGTCGGCATTGATGAAGATAAGGCTGTCCTTCTGGCTGCGGAGGAAGTCATAGAGCTCACACTTCGTCTTGATGACCCCTTCGAAACTGCCGAAGCCCTGCAGATGGGCACGTCCGACATTGGTGATCAGACCACAGGTGGGCTCGGCGGTCTCTGCGAGTGTCTTGATGTCGCCAGGATGACTGGCCCCCATCTCGATAACGGCTATCTCGTGCTCCTTCGTCAGACGGAACAGTGTCTTGGGCACACCCACGTCGTTGTTGAAGTTGCCCTGGGTATAGAGCACGTTGTATTTCTGCGACAGCACAGCGGCTATCAGTTCTTTCGTAGTGGTCTTGCCATTGGTGCCGGTGATGCCAATGACAGGGATGTCGAATTGGCGACGATGTTCACGGGCAAGGTCCTTGAAGGTCTGAAGACAGTCATCGACGATAATGATTCTTGACGACAACTCAGACAACTTGGACAACTCTTTTTCTATGCCGCTAGCGGCATCTGTTGTTTTAGTTGTCTGAGTTGTCGTTAATATATCTTTGTCGTCAATAATCGCGTAAGCACAACCTTTCTCCAGTGCCTGCAGGGCGAATTTGTTTCCGTCGAACGACTCACCTTTCAGGGCGAGGAAGATGCTCCCTTCGGGACAGTCACGACTGTCGGTTGTGATGCATGGATGTTGTTGAAATAGCTTGTATAGTTCCTTAATTTCCATAAACTTCGTAATTTTTGTGCAAAATTACAAAATAAATATGAATTATGAATTATGAATTATGAATAATTTTGTATCTTTGTGGGCGATTATGGAGTTTACGATGAATGTCAACGGTCTTCTGATGAATTTGAGTACCCCTCAAGTGATGGGTATTCTGAATGTCACTCCCGACTCATTCTATGCCGGAAGTCGTCGTCAGACCGAACAAGGAATAGTGGAACGGATCAATCAGATGGTGGCCGATGGAGCCGCGATCATTGATGTGGGAGGCTGTTCTACGCGACCAGGTGCACCGTTGGCCTCTGAGGAAGAGGAGCGCGAGCGTCTGCGCTTTGCGCTCGACATCATCTCCCGTGAACGGTCTGACATACCGGTTTCCGTCGATACCTTCCGGCCCGACATCGCGCGGATGGCCGTGGAGGAATATGGCGTTGCCATCATCAACGATGTCGGCTCTCTGGAGCAGCAGGACATGTTCCGTATGGTGGCACGTCTTCGCGTACCTTATATATTAATGTCACAGGAACCCACGATGCGGAAGATGCTGTTGTCGTTCTCAGAAAAGGTACAGCGTCTGCGTGACTTCGGTGCGAGAGACATTATCCTCGATCCTGGCTTCGGCTTCGGAAAGACGCTGGAACAGAACTACGAGGTGATGGCTGAACTGGAGAAATTGCAGGTAATGGAACTGCCGTTGTTGGTGGGTGTCTCGCGGAAGTCCATGATCTTCAAGAAGTTTGGTTGTACGCCCGACGAGGCCCTCAACGGTACGACGGCGTTGAACACCATCGCCCTGATGAAGGGCGCTCATATCCTTCGTGTCCACGATGTCCGTGAGGCCGTAGAATGCGTTAAGATCGTTGATAGTTTAAAGTTGATAGTTTAGAGTTCATGTTTTTCGAATTTGGCATAAAAGATATCATCGATATCCTCCTGGTGGCCCTGATGCTGTATTATCTGTATCGGCTGATGCGTGAGTCACGTTCGTTGAATGTGTTCATTGGCATCATGGTGTTTGTGGTCATCTGGTTGTTTGTGTCACAGATCCTGGAGATGCGGCTGTTAGGCTCCATCCTCGACAAACTGGTCAGCGTCGGTGTAATCGCCATGATTGTCATTTTCCAGGAAGACATCCGCAAATTCCTCTACAACCTGGGTGCCCATCAGCGTATGCGTGCCGTCGCAAGACTCTTTTCGCCGTCGAGGTCGAAAGATGACAAGACCTTGAAATCGGCGATCATGCCGATTGTGATGGCCTCGATGAACATGAGTCGTGGTAAGGTGGGAGCACTGATTGTGATAGAGCGGAACCTGCCCCTTGATGATATCGTGATGACGGGTGATGTCATCGATGCCAATATTAACCAGCGTCTGATAGAGAATATCTTCTTCAAGAACTCGCCGTTGCATGATGGTGCGATGGTGATCTCAAAGATGCGTGTCAGGGCTGCTGGCTGTATCCTGCCAGTGAGCCACGACCTGAGTATCCCTAAGGAGTTGGGCCTTCGTCACCGTGCGGCCTTGGGTATGTCTCAGGAAAGTGATGCTGTGGCAGTGATTGTCTCAGAGGAAACGGGTAGCATCTCTATAGCCATGAAGGGCGAGTTGCGTCTGCGTCTTTCGGCCGAGGAACTGGAAAGTATACTAACTAGGGAAATGGAATAATACAATTCACATATATAACTGTTTTAAAACAAATCAAATTATGGATTTATTAAGTCAAATTGTAGCGCGTGCTAAGAGTAACAAGCAGCGCATCGTGCTCCCTGAAGCAGAAGAGGAGCGTACACTCTGTGCTGCCGACAAGGCACTGGGTGATGATCTTGCAGACATCATCCTGATTGGTAACCCCGTTAAGGTTGAGGCTCTGGCCAAGGAGAAGGGCCTGACAAACATTGGTAAGGCCACCCTTATCGACCCTGAAAACTACGACAAGAGCGAGGAACTAGCTGAGAAGCTGGCTGAGATTCGTAAGAGCAAGGGCATGACCATCGAGGAGGCCCGCAAACTGATCAAGAACCCCCTGTATCTGGGTTGTATGATTATCAAGACCGAAGGTGCTGATGGTCAGATCAGCGGTGCACTGTCAACTACAGGCGACACCCTGCGTCCTGCCCTGCAGATCATCAAGTGCCAGCCTGGCATCACCTGCGTCAGCGGCGGTCTGCTGCTGATTTCGAAGCAGAAGCAGTATGGTGAGGATGGTGTGCTCGTCATTGCCGACGTGGCTGTAACACCTATGCCCGATGCTAATCAGCTGGCTCAGATTGCTGTCTGCACCGCTCAGATGGCAAAGGCTGTGGCTGGTTTCGAGGATCCCCGCGTGGCCATGCTGAGCTTCTCGACGAAGGGCAGCGCCAAGCACGAGGTTTGCGACAAGGTCATCGAGGCCACGAAGTTGGCCAAGGAGATGGCTCCTGAGCTGAAGATCGACGGTGAGTTGCAGGCTGATGCTGCTCTCGTACCCTCTGTAGGTGCCAAGAAGGCTCCTGGCTCTGACATCGCTGGTAAGGCCAATGTCCTCGTATTCCCCAACCTCGAGGTCGGAAACATCGGCTATAAGATGGTTCAGCGCTTAGGCGATGCTATCGCCATCGGTCCTGTGTTGCAGGGTATCGCACGTCCTGTCAATGACCTCTCTCGTGGCTGCTCCATCGATGACATCTACTACATGATCGCCATCACTGCCTGCCAGGCTATGGACGCAAAAAAGTGAATAACGAATAGTGAATAGTTATGAAGATATTAGTTTTAAATTGCGGTTCGTCGTCGATTAAGTACGCTCTGTACAACATGGACGACAAGAGTGTGATGACCAGTGGTGGTGCCGAGCGTGTAGGCTTGGACGGTGCCTTTGTGAAGGTGAAGCTGGCCAATGGCGAGAAGAAACAGATCATGCACGACATCCCTGAGCATACCGAGGGTGTGAAGTTCATCTTCTCATTGCTGACAGACCCTGAGATCGGTGTCATTAAGAGTCTCGACGAGATCGACGCCGTAGGTCATCGCATGGTGCACGGTGGTGAGAAGTTCAACAAATCTGTCATCCTCACCGATGAAGTGCTGAAGACCTTCGAGGAGTGCTCTGATCTGGCTCCGCTGCACAACCCCGCTAACCTCAAGGGCGTGAACGCCGTGAAGGAACTGATGCCGGGTCTGCCTCAGGTGGGCGTCTTTGATACCGCCTTCCATCAGACCATGCCTCCCAAGGCCTTTATGTACGCCATTCCTTACGAACTCTATGAGAAGTACGGCATTCGCCGCTATGGTTTCCACGGCACCTCTCACCGTTATGTTTCTCAGCGTGCCTGTGAGTTCTTAGGTATTCCCGCTGAGGGTACGAAGATGGTGACCTGTCACGTGGGTAACGGTGGTTCTATCGCTGCTGTCGTCGATGGCAAGTGCATCGATACCTCTATGGGTCTGACACCGCTGGAAGGTCTCGTCATGGGTACCCGCGCCGGCGATATCGACGGTGGTGCTGTGACGTTCATCGAGAAGAAGCTCGGTCTCGACGCTGATGGCATGTCGAACCTGCTCAATAAGAAGAGCGGTGTGGCTGGTCTCACTGGTGGCAGCTCCGATATGCGTGACGTAGAGAGTGCTGCCAAGGCTGGCGATCCTCGTGCTAAGTTGGCTCAGGATATGTATTTCTATCGCATTAAGAAATATATCGGTGCCTATGCCGCCGCTATGGGTGGCCTCGACGTGGTCGTCTTTACCGCTGGTGTCGGTGAGAATCAGGTCAGCATGCGTTCTGAGGTCTGCAAGGATATGGAGTTCCTGGGTATCAAGTTCGATGAGGAGAAGAACAAGGCCCGTGGCGAGGAGGTTGTCATCTCTGCCGACGACTCGAAGGTGAAGGTTGTCGTCATTCCTACCGACGAGGAGCTGATGATCGCCACCGACACCATGAATCTGCTGAAATAATCTCTTCTCCTATACTCATTTAGGGAAATCCCGATATACAATTCGGGATTTTCCTTTTTTTATGTCCGTAATTATCCTTACCTTTGCAGTGTGAAATAAAAAAAATAAGTCAAACTAACAATAAGGAAAGGGTTCGATTATGAAGAAGATTTTTACAATGCTGACGATGGCGATGATGGCACTGGCCTTCACCTCTTGCGAGGATGAATATATCGCCGACACCCTCGAGGGTACTTGGACTGGAAATATGTATATCTCCTCTGAATGGGACGGCCGTTACTACGATGCCACCAGCACTGAGGTGACCTTCCTCCGCGATCCGTTCACCTATACAAGCGGCTCGGGCTACTGGGTGGACTACTATAGCAATGCTCCTTGGGACTATGTGGCTAACCACATCGACTGGAACGTTAATAACGGTGTCATCCGTATCTACTTCCGCGAGGAGAGAACGAGTATTGAGATCCGCGACTACCGTCTGAACAACCACCGTTTCGTAGGAACGATCTATGACAATGGCAACTTTGTGGACTTCGAGCTCTACAATGTCAGCCGTCCGAACAGCTATTGGGATGACTACCGCTGGGGCTACGACTCCTGGTACGATGACTACTATTACTGGTCACGCACCCGCTCTGGCGACGCTGACAGCACCAAGGTCATCGACAAGCCGAAGAGAGTTGTTCGTACTCCTCTGAAATAAAAAGCAAAGCCGCTCAAACTCGAGCGGCTTTATTTATGCGATTGTTTTGTAAAGGGTCGAGGTGTTGTGACGGGATTCCATGACATCGAGGATCTCCTCTTCCGACGAGAGGTTGAAGTCACCTGGGATGGTGTTCTTTAGGGCAGCGGCAGCGAGTGAATAGTTCAGCTGTCGCTGTCTGTCGGTGGGGAAGAGGTTGACGGCATGGAGCCAGGCGCCCATGAAGGCATCGCCCACACCGACGGGATCGATGACATCGGGGATGTCCATGATCGGTGCCTGCAGCAGGCGGCCTTCCGTCCAGAGCAGCGCCGTAAGGGTGTGATGGTTGGAACTCACCATGTTGCGCATACCCATCATCCAGTGTTTCAGACGTGGGAAACGGGCGTGGAGCTCGTCGAACCACTCGCCGTATTCCTTCATCTGCATCTCGAAGTTCGAGTCGGTGGCCGTGAAGGGCGGCTGCGGATGCTCTGAGAGCCATTCGAACTCGATGGCGTCGCCGAACATCATGTCGCAGCGGGAGAGCATGCGACTCAACGTCTCACGGGGTGTGGCACCCTCGTATTTCCAGAGGTTCTTACGGTAGTTGATGTCGAAGCAGACGGTGACGCCCAGCTCGTCGGCGATGTCGAGGGCCTCGAAGGTAGCCTCGGCGGCCTGTTGGGAGATGGCGGCGGTGATGCCCGACACACAGAAATAGGCACAGTCCTTCAGGATCTCCCGCCAGGGAATCATGCCCGGCTTCAGGTCGTAATAGGCTGAGCCGCTGCGGTCGTAGATGACCTTGGCAGGTCGCATGCCTGCGGCAGGCTCGAAGTAATACGTGCCGATGCGCTGTCCGCCATAGAGGACGTGACTCGTATTGACGCCCAACTGCGCCAAGTTCATGGCGCCGGCATGGCCCACGGGGGTATCGGGCAGACGGGTGATATAGGTGACGTTCTCACCTTGCGAGGCCAGAGATACGGCCACATTGGCCTCGCTGCCACCGTATTTGCTGGTGAACATATCGCCCTGTGTGAGTCGCAGGGTTCCTGGTTTTGAAAAACGGAGAAGCAGCTCTCCGAAAGTTACGATCTTGCTCATGTTTAGTTTAGTGTTTTCAACTAGGGTTGGCTTTCGCCCTCGATGTATTGCGACATCAGCAGATGCTCGCCATCGTAGACGATGTAGGAGAATTGTGTGATCCAGTCGCCGAGAATGATCATGCGGGCTTTCTTCGTCAACTGGAGGTCGACCTCGATATGGCGATGGCCGTAGATGAAATAGTCGACATTGGGATGATACTGGATATATCGCTTGGTGTAGAGCACCAGGTGCTCGCGGTTCTCACCCATATAGGGCGGCTCCTCGTTGTTGGGCCGTTTCAGGCGCGAGTGCTTCGCCCAGTTCAGTCCGAACCACATGCCCCAGCGGGGATGGAGGGTGGAGAAGGCCCACTGGCAGGCGCGGTTGTGGAAGATGCTCTTGAGGAGCTTGAAACTCTTGTTGGGGTCACCCAGCCCGTCGCCGTGGGCGAGAAAGAAGATCTTACCGTAGATCTCCGTGGTGAGTGGTTTCTTGTGCAGGATGACACCACACTCCTTCGCCAGGTATTCGTAGGCCCAGATGTCGTGGTTGCCCGTGAAGTAATGTACCTCCACACCCATGTCCGTCAGCTCGGAGAGCTTTCCCAAGAAACGGGTGAAGCCCTTGGGCACCACGTATTTGTATTCGTACCAGAAGTCGAACATGTCGCCCAGCAGATAGACGGCAGCCGCCTTCTCCTTGATGGTGTCCAGGAAGCGCACGAGCCGGCGTTCCTGCATCCTTCCGTGAGGGATGGCCAGTGACCCGAGGTGGGCGTCAGATAAGAAATAGATATTCTTCATAACTCTACACTCTCAGTTCTCAATTAGTCGAATCCCAGTTCGACGCGGGCCTCTTCGCTCATCATCGACTGGTCCCAGGCGGGTTCGAAGACGAGGTTGACATTGGCACCATTGATGCCATCGACACTCTCTACCTTCGTGCGTACATCTTCTAAGATATAGTCGGCAGCGGGACAGTTGGGGGCCGTAAAGGTCATGTCGAGCTCGACGGTAGAGTCCTCTTTCACATCGATCTTATAGATCATACCCAGGTCGTAGATGTTGACGGGTATCTCGGGGTCGTAGACGGTCTTCAGCACATCCACAATCCGCTCTTCTAACTGAGTTTTTTCTTCTTGTGTCATAATCGCGTGCAAAGATACGCATTTTTCCTGAATAATCGTCGCTTTACGGAAAAAAACTCATGATTAGCATTTCCCCACCTCGTGGAAGCTGTAGTACTGGCCGTCGGTGACGATGACATGATCCATGAAGTAGATGCGCATCACTTCGCAGGCCCGTTGGATGGCTTTGGTCAGTTCCTCGTCCTGACGACTGGGCGAGAGGTTGCCCGAGGGGTGGTTGTGGCAGACGGCGAGGATGGTGGCGTTGGCGAGCACCGCCTCGCGGAGGATGATGCGGATGTCGACGGAGGTCTCCGAGATGCCGCCGTGGGAGATGCGGACCTTTTTGATGAGACGGTAGTCCTGGTTGAGCAATAGGACCCAGAACTCCTCGACGTCGAGGTCCTGCATCTGCGGGTGCATCTCGTTGTAGATCTTCGTGGCGGTGTTCAGTTTCGGCCGTTCCTCAGGGCTTTCCTGCTGACGGCGCTTGCCCAGTTCACAGGCCGCGAGGATGGTGATGGCCTTGGCCTCGCCGATGCCATTGTACTCGCAGAGGTCGCGGATGGACATCTTGCCGAGGGTGTTGAGGTTGTTGTTACAGTCGTTGAGAATACGTTTCATCAGGTCGACGGCACTCTCTCTGGTCGAGCCTGAGCCGATGAGGATGGCCAATAATTCGGCATTGCTCAGGGCGTCAGTGCCGAGCGCCATCATTTTTTCACGCGGGCGGTCTTCTTGTGCCCATTGATTGATGTTGAGTTTTTCCATATTGATTTAAGTTTTTGTTGTTATTATTTGTAGAACGTTCGTTCAAACGCTTGGAATTCGTCTTTTTTCAAGATACATCGTTTCCACCAGGATTCGATGAAGCCGAGGCCGTAACCCATCAGTTGGACGAAAGCCGCCGGGATGGAAAGAAGGCCTACCCAGAGGCTGCGGTTGCGGATGCTGGAGTCGATGAAGATGATGAGGGAATAGAAGAGTAGGGGCAGCAGGGCGAGGATGCAGAACACAAAGCCTACGCCTTGATGCATATTGTCAGTAGGACGGAGATTGTTGGCATCGAGCCACTCGCCATAGCCGTACAGGGCTGCGCCGAGTGCGAAGAGCATGATGCAACCGATGACACCCAGAGTGAAGACGGTAGGCAGCAGGTGGACGAGTTTCAGGGTGCCTGGGTGACGCTTCATCAGGTTGATGCGGGCGATGCCGCTATTGTAGACCTGACGGAAGAACTTGCGGAAGTCCGTGCGGCGCTTATGCCATATCCAGGCGTCGGGGAAGAGCTGGGGACGGTAGCCGGCCTCGACGATACGGTAGGAGAAGTCGATGTCTTCGCCGAAGCGCATCTTGGAGAAACCGCCCAGTTGGAGGTAGACATCACGGCGGATGCCCATGTTGAAGGAACGGGGATAGAACTTGTCGAGCTTGGCCTTACCCCCTCGAATGCCGCCAGTGGTGAAGAACGAGGTCATCGAGTAGCTGATGGCCTTCTGCACCGGAGTGAAAGAAGGGTGGGCGGCATCGGGACCGCCGAAGGCAGCGATGTCTGATGTCTGATGGCTGATGGCTGAGTCGACGGCGGCGAGATAGCCTTCGGGCAATACTACGTCGGAGTCGAGGATGATGAGCCATTCGCCGTTGGCGCGCTCGGCGCCGTAGTTACGGCTTTGCCCAGGGCCGCTGTTCTCCTTGGCATAATAATGCAAAGCAAGGATGCCTGCGTATTTATCGCAAACATCCTTGCAAGGTTTTACCGAACCATCCTCCACAATAATCACCTCGAAATCCTGTTGTGTCTGATTAGATAGGCTTTCGAGTAATTCGTCCACTTCATCGGGACGATTGTATACGGGGACGATGATCGAGTATTTCATTTACTCCTTCACGCGGTTCAGATAGCTGCCGTCGCGGGTGTCAACCTGAATGAGGTCGCCCTCATTGATGAACAGGGGTACGCGAACCTCAACACCTGTCTCCAGAATAGCGGGCTTCAGGGTGTTGGTAGCGGTGTCACCCTTGATACCGGGCTCAGAATGAACAACGCGCAGGTTGGTCTTTACGGGCATCTCAGCATAGAGGATCGTGCCGTCGGTGGTGTCAGAGACAACTTCCACGATATCGCTCTCCTTCATGTACTCATGACCGATCACGAGCTCGTTGTCGATGGGAATCTGCTCGAAAGTTTCCTGGTTCATGAAGATACGACCACTCTGGTCCTCATACAGATACTGATAGGGGCGACGCTCAATGACGACGTCCTCCAGTTTCTCACCGATGTTGAAGCGACGCTCCAGTACGCGACCGTCGGAAACGTTCTTCACCTTGATGATCATAATGGTGTTACCCTTACCTGGCTTGCGGTGCTGGAAATCGATGCACACCCAAATGCCACCGTCCATGCGAATGGCGGTGCCTTTTTTAATGTCTTGTGAATTAATCATATTACCTTTAAAAAATTGATTTTATATCGTTTTCGGGTGCAAAGGTACGAAAAAAAGTGAAAAGTGGAAAGTGAAAAGTGAAAAAAATGGTGTTTTTCTTGCGTAATTCAAAAGAAATGAGTACTTTTGCACCCCAAATCGGTAAAAAAGTAATAAATATAATAGTAATAAAGCAATGAAAAGAACATTTCAGCCGCACAACCGCCGTCGCGTGAACAAGCACGGCTTCCGCGAGAGAATGGCCACCAAGAATGGTCGCCGCGTTTTGGCCGCACGCCGCGCTAAAGGACGTAAGAAGTTAACGGTTTCTGACGAGAACCATGGAAAATAATTCCTTGATTTCGCAGAAAATTAAGTCAAAATAGAAAGAAGTAGAGGATAATCTTTGCTTCTTTCTATTTTTTTTGTACCTTTGCCCTCAAATTCACGAATATGAAGACAAAGGAATTCTTCGGTAAGATTTTCAGCCCATTCCTGTTGGGCAATCTGTTGGCTATGGTGGTCGTTATTGTCCTGCTGTGCCTGGGTGTGAAATACGGTCTGGCTTGGTATACTCATCATGATGAGGGTATCAAGGTGCCAAAGGTTGAGGGGATGATCTATAACAATGCCCTGCTGCTGTTGGAAGAGAACGGCCTGAACATCATGGTGACCGACTCCGGCTTCAACAAGCGTCTGCCCGCCAACTGTATCCTGGCACAGAGTCCGGGAGAGGGTACTATGGTGAAAGAGGGTCATATGATCTATGTGACCGTTAACTCGCCGTCGTCGCCCTCGTTTGCCATTCCCGACGTGATAGACAACAGCAGCTATCGTGAGGCTGAGGCCAAACTGACGGCGCTGGGCTTTAAGCTTCTGCCCCCGAAGGTGGTGATGGGAGAGAAGGACTGGGTCTATGGTATCCTCAGTCGTGGCCGCAGGGTTTCTACGGGTGATATGGTTTCCATCGACTCCCCGTTGACACTGATGATCGGCAGTGGTATGTACGACCAGGGGGATGAAGAGCTGGATTACGTAGAGCCGGAGTATCGTCGGATGTTGGGAGAGGATGTTGACGAGTTTGAGGAAGTGACGGAGCCGTAGGAGTATGGATATGGAATATGTAGAGGACGAGGAGTTGTTGGAAGCAGGTGATGAACCTGCGGCCGACGGACAGCTCTATGAACACTTCCGCATCGAGGTGGACAAGGGTCAGGTCTCTGTCCGTATCGACAAGTTCCTGGCTGAGCATCAGCCTCATTCCAGTCGCAACCGTATCCAGAAAGCCGCCGATGCGGGTTTTATCCATGTCAACGGCTCACCTGTCAAGAGTAATTATAAGGTACGTGCAGGAGATGTCGTCACACTCATGCTCGACCGTCCACACTACGATACGACCATCGAACCGGAGGATATCCCTCTGGAAGTGGTCTATGAAGACGATGACCTGATGGTAATCAATAAGCCTGCGGGAATGGTGGTGCATCCGGGGTGTGGTAACTTTAACGGTACGTTGGTGAATGCCATCGCCTGGCATCTGAAGGACTTGGAGAGCTATGACCCGAATGATCCGGAGGTGGGACTGGTGCATCGCATTGACAAAGATACCAGTGGGCTGCTGGTGGTGGCGAAGACACCAGATGCCAAGACCTCACTGGGCAAGCAGTTCTTCAACAAGACCACCCACCGCAGCTATAATGCCTTGGTGTGGGGTAACTTCGTGGAAGACGAGGGTAGGATAGAAGGCAATATCGGACGTGACCCGAAGGATCGTCTGCGGATGGATGTCTTCCCGCCGGATTCTGAGATTGGCAAACCTGCCGTCACACACTATAAGGTGTTGGAACGGTATGGCTATGTGACCCTTGTGGAGTGTATCCTCGAGACGGGACGTACCCATCAGATCCGCGCCCACATGAAACATATCGGCCACCCCTTGTTCTGTGATGAACGCTACGGAGGCTGTGAGATACGACGTGGTGAACGCACGGCAAGTTATAAGGCCTATATCCAGAACTGCTTCAAGCTCTGTCCGCGACAGGTGCTGCATGCCAGAACCCTCGGTTTTGTGCATCCGACAACAGGACAGCAGATGGACTTTTCCTCGGAGTGGCCGGATGACATGGCAGCGCTTATCGACAAATGGAGAAAGTATATAAAATATGATAAAGACAACTAACACAACTAAGACAACAGTTTCGCCTTTGGCGAATAAGAATAAGTTGTCAATGTTGTCAGAGTTGTCGTTTAAAAGAAATAAGATATGAAGAATTTGAAAAGAACAATTGCAATTGTTTGTGGTGGTGACTCATCGGAACACGATGTGTCACTGCGTTCAGCACAGGGTCTTTATTCCTTCTTTGACAAGGAGCGTTACAATATTTATATTGTTGACATTAAAGGACAGAACTGGCACGTGGAACTGCCTGACGGTACAACGACAAAAATCGACCGTAACGACTTCTCGTTTATGGAGGACGGAAAGGTACGCGTGTTCGACTATGCCTATATCACCATTCATGGTACGCCAGGTGAGAACGGTCTGCTGCAGGGCTACTTCGACCTGATAGGCCTTCCCTATAGCACCAGCGGAGTCCTGGTGGAGGCGATGACCTTCGATAAGTTTGTATTGAATCAGTACCTGAGGGGTTATGGTGTCTCCGTGGCCGACTCATTGCTGATCCGTAAGGGCTATGAGGAACTGGTGAGTGATGATGAGATTGAGGAGCGTATCGGTATGCCCTGTTTCGTGAAACCTGCTGCCGACGGTTCATCGTTCGGTGTGTCGAAGGTGAAGAACAAGGACCAGTTGGCTCCGGCCATCCGCAAGGCTATGTTGGAGAGCCCGGAGATTATGGTCGAGGGCTTCCTGGAGGGTACGGAGATTACGCAAGGCATCTATAAGACCAGAGGAAAGACCGTTTTGTTCCCGATTACCGAGGTGGTGACGAGTAACGAGTTCTTCGATTACGATGCGAAGTATAACGGTCAGGTGCAGGAGATCACACCGGCACGTATCTCTGCCGATATCGCTGAGCGCGTGGGTAAGATTACGAGTCATATCTATGATATCCTGCGTTGCAATGGTATCATCCGCATCGACTATATCGTCTCGAAGGAAGGAAAGATCTCGATGCTTGAGGTGAATACGACGCCAGGTATGACAGCCACCAGTTTTATTCCCCAGCAGGTGCGTGCAGCAGGACTGGAGATGAAGGACGTGCTGAGTGATATCGTGGAGAACCAGTTTGATTAGGTGAGAGTGTAGAGCTTAGAGTTTGCTACCGTTATGGATAAGAGTGCGCTAAAGGAATTTGACGAGATCCGGCCTTATGAGGCGGAAGAAATGAAACAGGCGTTCGAGGACTTGTTGAACGACCGTCAGTTTCAGGTGGTACTGAAGGGCTTCGTGCCCTGGCTGCCGAAATCGATGCGTAACGGGTTGTTACGCTTGGCTTTCAAAGGCGTGAAAACACCACTCGACTTCCAGAAACGTTTCATGAAACCCATCGTCAAGTTCATTATGCGTAAGCACACCGATGGCTGTTCCTTCGATGACACGCGACTCACGGGGACAGGTCCCGTGGGTCGTTCTGCAACCCGCGGGACCTGTCCCCGTGAGTCGCGCTATACGTTCGTCAGCAATCACCGCGACATCGTGCTCGACTCTGCATTCCTCGATGTGTTACTCGTTGATTCGGGTTATCCGACAACGGTAGAGATAGGCATTGGTGATAACCTGTTGATCTATCCTTGGATCAAGCGGTTGGTTCGAATGAACAAGGCCTTTACCGTACGTCGTGGACTCTCACTTCGTGAGACGCTTGCCGCCTCACAGTTGATGAGCCGTTATATCCATTATGCGGTCACGCAGAAGAAGGAGAATATCTGGATAGCCCAGCGTGAGGGACGGGCCAAGGATTCCAGCGATCATACTCAGGATGCTGTGTTGAAGATGCTGGCGATGGGCGGTGACCTGAAGGAACTGAATATCGTGCCGCTGACCATCAGCTATGAATATGACCCCTGCGACTACCTGAAGGCACAGGAATTTCAGCAGAAGCGAGACAATCCTTCGTTTAAGAAGAGTCGTCAGGACGACCTCGACAATATGAAAACTGGTATCTTCGGCTATAAGGGTCGGGTGGTCTATCGTTCCGCTGCCCCTGTCAACACCTGGATTGACGAACTCGCTGAGTTGCCGAAGACCGAGTATTATAAGGTACTCGGTGAACGCATGGACCGTGAGATCCATCGCGGTTATGAACTCTTTCCCTGCAATTACATCGCTCTTGATGAACTTAATGGCAACAGTGAGAATGCCGGCCATTATACTGATGCCGACAAGCAGCGCTTCGAGACATACCTTGCAGGTCAGCTTGCCAAGATAAAGATTGACAACAAGGACGAGGCCTTTCTTCGTGAACGTATCCTGACGATGTATGCGAATCCAGTCAGGAATAAAGTGAATAGTGAATAATGGTTGGAGCAAAAAATAACAGACATAGCGTACATAAGTTGATGGTGAAGTATCTACTGATACTATTCACTATTCACTATTCACTATTCATTGCCTCTTGCACTCAGGATGCCTATGACAAGGGTGAGGGTGAATATTCGCTGCTGCGGGCAGATTTCGTGGAGGCACATACCAACGGTCAGAAGCAGGTGGACTATGTCATCACCGACGATGGCGAGCTATTGTCGGTCTCAGAGCCCTTTACGGCCAAGTGGCTGACGAAGGCAGACACGTTGTACCGCTGTGCCTTATATTATAATAAGGTGAAAGAGGACAATGGCAAGTATGCGGCTGATGTGGTATCCGCAGGTCAGGTGCCCTGTCCTCTTGTTACGCCTCTGTCGAAGTTGGAGACCTCCATGAGGACCGATCCCGTGAAATTCGAGAGTGCCTGGATGAGTAAGTCGGGCAAGTATATCAACCTGAGTCTTTATCTGATGACGGGATCAACGACAGACAAGGATGCCATTCAACACCTTGCTATCGTGCAGGACACGGTGATGGAAAATCCGGATCATACCCGAACAGCCTATCTGCGTCTTTATCATGATCAGGGTGGCATCCCGGAGTACTACTCCACTCAGGTCTATACCAGTATCCTGACAAAAGAAATCGATGCAGACTCCGTCAGTCTTACGATCAATACCTACAAAGGCTCCGTCATCAAATCTTTTTCCTTACGATAGACGATATATCATATGAGAAAACAATTTAATGCAATTATTGGTGTGCTTCTTATGGTCACTCTCCATGTAGAGGCAACTGATTTCGAGACGGCTACGGAGGCTGTGAAGAAGATGGGACTGGGTTGGAATATGGGTAATACACTTGAGGCCAACAACCAGACGGTAACAGACTTCATGAATGAGGCGTACTGGGGACAACAGGGTCTGGAGTCGGAAACCTGTTGGGGACAATCTGTCACAAAGCCTGAGTTGTTGAAGATGATGAAGGATGCCGGCTTTGGGGCCATCCGCGTACCAGTGACTTGGTATAACCACATGGACAACGAGGGAAAGGTGGATGAAGCATGGATGGCGCGTGTTCATGAAGTCGTTGACTATGTGATCCATCAAGGCATGTATTGTATCATTAATGTACATCATGACACGGGTGCTGATAGCGACAATCACAAGTCTTGGATTAAGGCCGATGAGGCCAATTACGTACAGAACAAGGATCGCTATGAGTATCTCTGGCGTCAGATTGCCGAGGAGTTCAAGGATTACGACCAGCATCTGCTCTTTGAGAGTTATAATGAGATGCTTGACAAACTTAGTTCCTGGTGTTTTGCATCGTTTTCTGCTTCGGGACAATATAATGAATCTGTCGCCAAGTCGGCTTACAATGCCATCAATAGTTATGTCCAAAGTTTTGTATCGACAGTGAGAGCCACTGGTGGTAATAATGCCCAGCGTAACCTGATTGTCAATACGTATGGCAGTTGTAGTGGTGGCGGCAACTGGAATCAGCATTTGAAGGATCCTCTCAAGGAGATGAAATACCCTACTGATGCCGCAGGTGAAGGTCGCATCATCTTTCAGGTACATGCCTATCCATCCTTAGTGGATGGTAATAAGGACCGTACGATTGCCAGCATCAAGAGCGAAATCGACGAGATGATCAATGCATGGAAAACCTATCTTGTCAGCAAAGGCGGACCGGTTATCCTCGGCGAATGGGGAACAAGTAATGTTGATGCTAATGTTACCGACTATGATGCGCGCCGCGAGTTGATGTTTCAGTTCTGTGAATATCTTGTACAGAAGTGCAAAGAGAACAATATCGCCACCTTCTACTGGATGGGTCTTACTGACGGTATGGCACGTTTCTTCCCTGCTTTCTCGCAACCAGACTTGGCAAAGACTATCCTTCAGGCCTATCACGGCAGCAATTTCAATCCAGTACTGTCAGATACCAAAGATTACAGCATCTCTTGTACCGTCGACTTTAGTCGGCAATGGGCAGAGTTGAATCTTTATAATGGCAGCAGTTTCACGTCACAAGACTATACCAGCATGATTCTGGAACTTGAAGAGGCTCCGGCTTCTGGACTATTACAATGGAAGGTTTATTGTTCAAAATACGCCAATGGTTATACCCGAGAAATTACTTCTGTCGAAAGCACGTTGACGTTCGCTGAAAATATGGGTACTATCACAGCCATAACCCTGCAGTGTAAGCAGAACAGCGGTCAGGTGAGAGTTAAGAATGTGAAACTCAGGACGAGAAGCGGTGAGGAAGTACAATATACTCCCACAGTCTCATGGGGCTGTACTATGGGTGATATCACCGTTATCACTGGTATCAATGAGGTGAGACAGAATGTGTTGTCTAACTGCAGGATATACGATCTCACAGGTCGCCGGTTAAACCAGAAACCTGAGAAGGGCGTTTATATCCAAAACGGAAAGAAATACGTAAAATAGTCTGCCTCTCTACCTCTATTCCAAATTTTTGTCCCAGCACTAGGAATTTTTGCTACGACAGTACTAATCAAAATTAAGACGGCCGTAATATTGTTACGACCGTCTTAATTTCTGCTATGACAATACTATATTACTTCGGAGCGTTGTTGTAGATACTCTCTAAAGTATAGGTCGCGTCATTGCTTGTGGCAGCCTTGATCATCGTCTGTACGAGGGATTCTAATCCGTTGAGGTAAGTGCCGTCGTTGTGATTGAAATAACCATGATGTTCATTGCCGCTTCCTGTTGAGTTGTTGTCCCAGATACAGAGCGGCATGTTGTAAGTGTGGGCTGCACGACAGACATACTCCAGATAGTAATTGCGGAAGATGTTCGAACGGTCAGTCTTATGCATCACACAACCATATTCACCGATGTATACGGGGATGTTGTTTGCGATGAATTTCTCCTGCAGTTTCTTGAAGGTCTCCGTGACAAGTTCCTCGTTGCTCCCAGCTACAAACTTACCAGCGGCAGCGGTGTGACCCCATTCTGACTTTCCACCGTTGTCGTCGGGTGTGAGCGTAAAGTTACTCGGATCGTAGTAGTGTACGCTGACCATGATATGGTTGGCAGGATCTGAGGGCAATATAAAGCTGCTTTCCAATGCGAACTTTGCGCTCGAAGCGTAGGCGGGCACGCCAATCCAGCGGGTGGCATTGTTGCCGCCGGTAGCACGGATAGTATTTACAACCAACTGATTCCATTCGTTGAGGGTCTTGTACTGCTTGCCACCGTCTTTGAGGTTATCACCCCAACCCCAACTGCCGTCCTGTACTTCATTGAACGATTCGAAGAAAAGGAAATCGCCCTTGTCCTTGAAGGCTTCAGCTATCTGAGCCCAGGTTTTTGCAATGCGGTCTTTGATACCGTCGTTGATGATATTGTTGCTGGCCGCTTGTTTGATGTCCTGCCAGTACTCGTCGTGGTGCATGTTGATGATCACGTTCAGACCAGCAGACTCTGCCCAGTCTACATTCTGCTTAACCTCAGCCATATATGCGGCATCAATAGTCCAAGGGTCGGCTTTCTGATAGTTGCCCCAAGTCACACAGATACGAACGGTACTTACGCCTGCTTTCTTTAAGTTGGTATAGAGCATCTGAGTGGGTGTGGCATTATCCCAATAACCCCACTGATTGGGTTTACCGTCTTCACCAGAACTGGTGTCGAAGTGGTTGCCGAGGTTCCAGCCCCATCCCAGTTTTTTGGTGAGTGCTATGGCATCGTTATTACTCACGGGGTCAGGCTTTTTAGTTGTTGTAAAGCTAAAGGTGTATTCGTCGGCCAATGCCCCCTTTACACCGATGAGTCCTTTGGGAATCGTTATCGTAACCTTTGTCTCATAGTCGGGACAGTTTACAGAGAAGGATAGAGTCTTTCCAGTGACTGATCCAGAGTTAGAAAGTGTGCCTCCTGTGACTTTTACTTTTAAATTTGCGTCAGATGACATCAAGACATCTTTGTCATAGACAACCTGAACATCGACTGTACCTGTAGGAATGTCGGTAGCATTATTGACAGGAGTTGTAGAACTGACTATTGGCGCTGTTTCTGTAGGTGTTGGTGGAGTAGGAGTGGGCTCCGGTTCATCACTACTGCTACCACATGCTGCAAATACAGATGCAGCCAGAATCGTTTGTAAAAGACGTTTTAGTTTCATATGATATTTGAATTAGTAATTGTTATACTCTGCTTCGATGACAAAGATACAAACTATATTCCAAACATACAAATTTTTTATGTTTATTTACGTTTTAAGTAAAGAGCATTTACATCATGCAAGAATAAAGTCTCATTCAGGTTATAGAATTTGATGAAATCCGATGCTGAGATATGCCCAGGGTAGGGTGCAAAATGATGAGTGGGGTTCTCTCTGGCATTACGCCATACCAATATGTAGCTGATAGGATGCTTCGCAAGTATGGGTGCAAGGGTCATTGTCCACCACTCAGCAGTCTTTATTCCCTCATAACCTGTCTCTGTCAGAGCCATAGCCTTGCCATGTTCTTTGGCAACTTTTGCAACCATAGCCAGATTCCTGTCAAGTTTTTGTGCAAAGTCCAAAATCAGAGTACTGTCAGCGTTAGGAGCAGAGCAGTAGGCATCAAGTCCCAGCACGTCGATGATCTCATCACCAGGATAACGCTCAAGATATTTTTCTACCTCGCCATTTGGCTCTGTTCCTGGTGAATATGCCAGGAGTGCATTCACAACACCCTTTTCTTTTAACCTTTCTGCGGTCATCTTCCACAATGCCTTGTACTGTTCCGCCGTACAGAAGTCCTGTCCCCACCAGAACCAGCTTCCTGTATGTTCATGCCATGGACGGAACACTACCGGGACCTTCACGCCATAAGGTGTCTCCAGCGAATTGATGAAATCTGCAACTTTGTCAATCCATCCTAAGAACAGCTCATGCTTTTCTCCGCCTTCAAGAACTGCAGTTACAGTGTTTTGTTCTATGTCTTTCAGTGAATCTGCCACCCAGGAGGAACCACTAGAGAGAGGATTATTCAGATGCCATGACAGTGTAACAAGTCCTCCATGATCAAAATGGTTGATAGCTTCTTTCCTGATATAATCAAAGGGCACGCCATCGAGATTCTGATCATCTCCGAGTTCAATATGTCCGAGATCAAATGATAATACAGCTGGTAAGTCACCACAGACGCTTTTGACATCAGATTTGGCACCAATAGTAGAGTCATTCGTATAGTCTGCCTCCCATCCGATACCATAAACAGTATCATCATGGTGTCCGAACATATAAACTCCACTGTCACCCAGCTGTTTCAGATTCTCAAGCATGTTCTCTGTTCGTTCAGTACGTCCAGAATCGGCCAGAGGTTCGTTAACCTTAGGTTTGTTGCTGTTGCATCCAATAGTCAGAGCAGCTGCGAATGTGATCATTAAATGTTTTGATTTCATATCTACGTTGTGTCAAGAAAGAGGCGCGACGTATATGCGTCACGCCTCTTTTAATATGCACGTCAACCTGTTACTCAATAGTAATCTTGGTACACTTGATATTATCACCGTTGAGCACAAAGACACCACCCCACCACTGCTGAGTGTAAGCAGCGTCAAGCATTGCCTGGGTGAGCACAAGTCCGTACTTGCCGCCATTGCCTGCGAGGTCGTACTCCGTGAACTTACCGCCTTCCGTGTCATTACCAATACTGCAAATGCTCTTGTAGGTCGGTCCCCAGTGACCCTCAACAATCTCAACCTTCCATGCATCCTCTAGAGGAGTGAAGTAGAAGTAGATGGTCTGACCAGCCTTTGCACCTACTGCTGCGAGTTCAGCACCTGCATCAGAGAGCACGTATGGCTGGTTGCCCCAGTCATCTGCAATAGCCTCGCCTTCCCAAAGAGTTTCCTCTACAGACTCGTAATGAGTAGTGGTGATCTTGTCAACGACAACATTGTCGCCATTGAGCACGAATACACCGCCCCACCACTGCTGAGTAAATGCAGCGTCGAGCATTGCCTGTGTCACGACAAGACTGAAGTAACCCTTGTTGGCATCAAGGTCGTACTCCGTGAACTTGCCACCTTCTGTGTCGTTACCAACACTACAGATACTTGCGTAGGTTGGTCCCCAGTGGCCCTCAACAAACTCAATCTTCCATGCTGCCTCCAACGGAACAATATGGAAACTGATGATGTCACCTGGTACTACACCGGCATCCTTCAGCTCCTGACCTGCATCAGAGAGCACGTATGGCTGGTTGCCCCAGTCATCTGCAACAGCCTGACCTGTCCACAGAACGGTGGTCACCTCAGTGTTAGGAATGAAGTCGATGGTATAGGTAATCTCACCGTTAGAAGAGATGAGGCGAACCTTTGCACCCTTCTTGGCATTTCCCGGGATACCGATGATGAGCTTGTTGTTGCCCGACAAAACATACTGGCACGGAGCACCATTGATTTCTACACCGGTCAACTTATCACCGTTGGCAACAGGCAACGCGAATGACTCACCAGCCTTCAATTCTGCATCCTCACCAGGCATCTCTGTAAAGTAACAGAATACAGCCTCATTGATTTGCAGGTCAAGGCCTTCAACGGATGTACCATTAGCCAAATTGAAGACAGGCTTACCACTCTTACCTGCCATAGGAACAGTGACAGTAATCAGAGTACCATTGGCATTGACTTCAAACTTGTCAGCATCATTCTTGGCATCTCCGAAAGTAATATCCTTGATGAGGTCAAGGTCTGTTCCGGTAATCTTCAGTGGTGAACCTGCACTGGCAGGATTAATGTTGTAACCAGTGATGGTAGGTTTAACGAGCGTATAAGCGACCTCAACGCCAACGCCATTAGCCATGCGGAGAGTGATATTGCCTTCTACAGCCTTCTCAGGAACAGCCTTAACAATAATCTTGTCGGCAGCAACGGTGATATCCTCACCGCTCTGAGTGGCAGCTCCAGGAATCTCCACGCTTGTAACAACGTCGAGGTCCTTACCTGTGATCGTGAGTCCATGACCTGCCTTTACAGGATTTGGAGCAACAACAGCCTCTGAAGGCTTTACGGTAGTAACATTACCTACAGGTACTTCTACGCCAGAAAGGGTAATCAAGTTGATAGCACCGTCAGGAGCCTCAGCGGGGAGCATAACGGTTATGACCTTACCGTCAGACTTGAAGTCCGTCACCTTAACACCACCGAAATTAATTGTTTCTACGAGGTTAAAGTATGTACCGTTTATTGTGATTATCTCACCAGCCTTAGCTGTTACAGTGCCTTGAGCTGCAGCCTCACCACGAGGTGAAGTGACCTTACTTATTGATGGAACACCTATCTCAATCGCCTTTTCGGTAGCGAAGATCTGATAATCCACATTGTTAGCATCAACCTCAGTAGCTGTAAGGTCTGCAGTATACAGATTCAGCTTACCAGTCTTTGCCTCATCAGGAACAATAAGCTCAATGAGATAACGGGTATGGGCAACAAAATCGTTTTCACCGACCTTCACACCGTCAGCGAACTC
>JAEENF010000162.1 GCA_016283605.1 Prevotella sp. | reverse complement strand
ATTCCGGAGATCTTCGACCACTACGCCCGTCATACGGAGACAGGTGAGCCGATGCCTGCCGACCTGAAGGAACGTATGCTGAAGTCCATCAACTTCCAGACGGCCTATGCCCTTGGAGAGAACCTCGCGGCCACCTGTCTGGATCTGGCCTGGCATCATCTTTCGTCGAAGGAGATTCCTTCGGTTGAAGAGGCTCCTGCTTTCGAACCTCGTGCGCTGCGTGAGATCGGTCTACTGAACGACCAGATACCGCCGCGTTACTCGACGTCATATTTCAACCACGTCTGGGGAGGTGGCTATGCAGCAGGATATTACAGTTATCTGTGGACGGAGGTGCTGGCTGTCAATGTTGCTCAGATTTTCGAGAAGTTGGGCGCCTTGAAGCCGGAAACGGGACAGGCGTTCCGTGACAAGATCCTCAGTCGTGGAAACACACGCGAACAGATGCTGATGTTCAAGGACTTCACGGGTATGGACAAACCCGACGCTTCAGGATTGCTGAAATATCGGGGATTATAACCAAGAATCTCATATTAGATTAGCGGGAGTGCCTGAAAAGCACTCCCGCGTTTGGTCTTATGTGTGCTGTCCCTGTGAGTTTAAATTCCAAGAATCCCCTGAATGATGCCTTGGATCTCTGCACCGATACTGTTGAGTTTGTCGAAGAAACCGTTCTTTGCCCCATTGGCCATATATCGTGCACAATCGCCCTCCAAACGGCCAATCTTCGCCTTCTCCTCAGCGGTGTAGTCGAACTCGTGTTTACTGATGGTCTTGCGAATCTTCACAAACTTCTTGCCAGCCTTCTCCCAGTCTTGGGCATCATAGTAACGACTATGGTCGCGTAACTCTACAGAGAAGTCTTCCAACTGACTGATGGCACCTTGTTTCGTAGCACACGAACCCAGCATCAACGCCATCACACTGCAAAAAATAATGTTTCTAATTTTCATCGTCTTATATGTTAAGTTAGTAATTGATTACAATCTCAGTTGCCAGAAAGCAACGGCAGCGGCAGCAGCCACGTTAAGAGAGTCAACACCATGAGCCATTGGAATACGGACGACATAGTCGGATTCCACAATCGTCTGTCGGGGCAGGCCGTCACCCTCCGTTCCCATGATGATGGCCAGACGAGGTTCTGCAGACAGTTGGGGATCATCGAGTGGGATAGAGTGGTCACTGAGAGCCATTGCTATGGTCTTGAAACCGTAGTCATGAAGAGTTATGGCCGGAGCGTCGAGCCACGTCCAGGGGAGCAGGAAGACAGAACCCATGGAGACTCGTACAGCCCGACGGTTCAGTGGGTCACAGGTGTCGCGAGTCAATAATACGGCATCGATGCCCAGTGCAGCGGCAGAACGGAAGATGGCACCGATATTGGTCGTGTCAGTCACACCTTGTATAACGACCACCCGTCGGGCGTTGCTGACCACCTCGCTGACTGGTGGTGCAGGTTTCCGTCGCATCGCACAGAGTACGCCCCGCGTCAAGGTATAGCCTGTCAGAGACCGTAGCAGATCACGGTCGCCAATATAAATAGGTACATGGGGAGAGATGCGTTCGACGATATCGTGGGCATCGCCTTCGATATGCTTGCGTTCGCAGAGTAAGGCCGTAGGTTCCCATCCGGCATCTAGGGCCACACGTATCACCTTCGGACTCTCAGCGATGAAGAGTCCGCGCTCAGGTTCCAGTTCCATTCGCAACTGTGCCTCGGTGAGGGTGCTGAAGACTTCGATGCCTGGTTGCTCTAACGATGTTACTTCTATGATGGCCATACTGCATTCTGTTTCTTGGGTGCAAAGTTACAAAAAAAATCCGATAAAAAATAATTTAGGGCTCGCAATCACTGCGAACCCCAAATTAAAAAACAATCTATTAACCTTTTGACGATGCAAAGATACGAAGGATTTTCTTTCCCTCCAAATCCTTAAATTTAATTTATCAACGAATGCAAGCATTTTCTCAACGAAGATTGTTATTTTGACACTCATTAACTTATTTGTAAGTTTAAAACAAAGATTATTGCGTAAAAATTTGATTATTCGGGAAATAATGTGTACTTTTGCAGATGAAAGCAAATCATAGAATAAAAACAAAAAGAATGAAACAGACAATATTGGTAACTGGTGGTACAGGCTTTATTGGAAGTCATACTACGGTGGAACTTCAAGAGGCTGGTTATGAAGTTGTCATCATCGACAACCTGTCGAATTCAAACGAGAACGTCATTAATGGTATCGAAAAGATCACAGGTGTCCGTCCTGCTTTTGAGAAGGTGGACTGTTGTGATTTCGAGGCTTTAGAGCAGGTATTCAAGAAGTATCCGAAGATAGAGGGTATTATTCACTTCGCCGCTTCGAAAGCCGTGGGTGAGAGCGTAGAGAAGCCTTTGCTTTATTACCGTAACAATCTGATGAGTTTGATTAACCTGTTGGAGCTGATGCCCAAATACGATGTGAAGGGTATCATCTTCTCATCGAGTTGTACGGTATACGGCCAGCCCTCACAGGAGAACCTGCCTGTGACAGAGAATGCACCTATCCAGAAAGCGATGAGTCCTTACGGCAATACAAAGCAGATTAACGAGGAGATCATCCAGGACTACATTCACTCAGGTGCACCGATCAAGAGTGTCATCCTGAGATATTTCAATCCCATCGGAGCCCATCCTTCAGCATTCATCGGTGAATTGCCCAATGGCGTTCCCATGAATCTTATTCCGTTTGTCACGCAGACGGCTATGGGCATCCGCGAGCAGTTGAAGATATTCGGTAATGACTATAACACCCCTGACAAGACCTGTATCCGCGACTATATCTATGTCGTAGATCTTGCTAAGGCTCATGTGAAGGCGATGGAGCGCGTACTTGACAACCCGGAGACTGACGCTGTCGAGGTCTTCAACATTGGTACTGGTAAGGGACTCTCTACTCTGGAGGTGGTAGAAGGTTTCGAGAAAGCTACTGGTGTCAAGGTGAACTGGAAATATGCACCTCGTCGCGAGGGTGACATCGAACAGGTCTGGGGTAATGTCGACAAAGCCAATAAGGTTTTAGGTTGGAAGGCTGAGACACCTACGGAAGAAGTCTTGAAGAGTGCCTGGAAATGGCAGAAGAAACTCCGTGAGGACGGTATCCAATAATCAAAAAGAACAACGGTTCATTTTATGAATCGTATTTTGTGTTTGTGTTGTTATGGGCTCGCGATGTGAATCGCGAGTCCATTTTGTTTAAATCAAACACAGAAGGATTAAAGTCGGAGCAGTGTCTTGAACGTTCCTTCAGAATCAAACTCATCAAGAACGACGGGAGAGCGGAAGATTCCGAAGAGTGAAGAACCTGATCCGGACATGGCAGCGTAGACGGCTCCGAGATCATAGAGCCGTTGCTTGATACGTCCGATCTCAGGATAAAGCGTAAAGACACTCTTCTCGAAATCGTTAACGAGTTGATCACGCCAGGAGTCTACAGGAGACATCACGATATCACGACAGTTTCTTTCAGGATGCATAGGCGTGATGAGCGAGAAGGCCTCCTTCGTGGAAACAGGGATAGCCGGACGGACGATGGCAAGGTATAATCCGCTGAGGTTGAGAGGGATGGGCTGTAGTTTTTCACCTATTCCTTCAGCGTAGCAAGGGGTGTTGAGAATAAAGAATGGACAGTCGGCACCTAATTGTGCGGCATAGTCGATAAGCCGTTCATCGGATAAGCCTAACTGGAACTGACAGTTCAGGAGCGAGAGCATAAAGCCACAGTCGCTCGAGCCTCCACCCATGCCGGCTTGTGTGGGAATACCTTTGTATAGATGTGCGTGGATGCGGGGCAATTGGGGGAAATCACGTTTCAGAAGCTGATAGGCCCGGACGATGAGGTTTCTCTGCTCGTCGCCATCGATATGGATATTCGTGACTTTCAGGTCACAGTCGACTTCTGAAGGAAAGTCTGGCGCCATCTCGAAGATTTCAAGGGCATCTTGTATCTGGACGGGATAGAAAACCGTCTCGAGGTTGTGATAGCCGTCGGGTCTCTTTTCAACTACGTTGAGCCCAAGGTTGATTTTTGCGATTGGGAATGTAATCATGCTGCAAAGATACAAAAAAAATGGTAAGTGATAAGTGAAAAGTGAAAAAATATTTGTAACTTTGCAGCCTAATCTTAAAACAGACATGGCAGAACAAGATAACAATACCCGTCGTAAAGCAAAGCGACAACAACCGGTGGATAATACCTACGGTCATCTTCAACCACAAGCCCCAGAAGTGGAGAAAGCCATTCTCGGTGCACTGATGATTGATAAGGATGCTTATGCAATCGTCTGTGAGATGCTATATCCCGAGAGTTTCTATGAGCCCCGTAACCAGATGGTCTATGCGGCTATCCGGGATTTGTCGATGGCAGAGAAACCGGTAGATGTCCTGACGGTGACAGACCGTTTGGCGAAAGACGGTCATCTTGAGGAAGTCGGAGGACCTACCTATATTGCAGAACTCAGTTCGCGCGTGGCCTCATCGGCCAATATCGAATATCACGCCAGTATCATCGCACAGAAGTTCCTGGCCCGTCAGTTGATCTCCTTTGCCAGCGTTATAGAGACTAAGGCACTCGACGAGACCAGCGATATCGACGACCTCATGCAGGAGGCTGAGGGTTCACTCTTCGAGTTGAGCCAGCGCAACATGAAGAAGGACTACACTCAGATCAATCCCGTGATCCGACAGGCTCTGGATGTCATCCAGAAAGCATCTGCCAATACCGATGGTCTGACTGGTGTGGCTTCAGGTTATCACAAGCTCGACGACATCACCTCCGGCTGGCAGGCCAGCGACCTGGTGATTATTGCCGGACGTCCTGCGATGGGTAAGACCTCTTTTGCGCTCTCGATGGCGAAGAATATTGCAGCGGACTATCATATCCCCTTGGCGTTCTTCTCGCTTGAAATGTCGAACGTACAATTGGTAAACCGATTGATCTCCAACGCCTGTGAGATTCAAGGTTCAAAGATTTTGAACGGACAGTTGCAGCCAGACGAGTGGGACCGATTAGACAAACGTGTAAACCAGTTGCTGGATGCACCGCTCTATGTGGATGACACACCAGGCCTCTCTGTTTTTGAACTGCGTACGAAAGCACGTAGGCTGGTGCGTGAGCATGGTGTGAAGATGATCATGATTGACTATCTGCAGCTGATGAATGCCAATGGCATGCGTTTCTCTTCCCGTCAGGAGGAAGTATCGACGATCTCCCGTTCACTGAAGGGTCTGGCTAAGGAACTCGACATTCCTATTTTGGCATTGTCACAGCTCAATCGTGGTGTGGAAAGTCGTGAGGGATTGGAAGGTAAGCGTCCTCAGCTGAGTGACCTGCGTGAGTCAGGAGCCATCGAGCAAGATGCCGATATGGTGCTTTTCGTACACCGTCCGGAGTATTATCATATCTATCAGGATGATAATGGTCGCGACTTGCATGGTATGGCGCAGATTATTATCGCCAAGCATCGTAAGGGTGCTACGGGCGATGTGCTGTTGACCTTCAGAGGTGAATATACGCGTTTTGAAAATCCGGAAGATACACGTATTTCTCATAGTAGTACGCCGCCGATTAGCGGAGAGATCATCGGATCTAAGATTAACGGCGAGAACCAGCCTCTGCCGGATGGTCCTCTGCCGTTCTGATATTACTTCGAGTATTTCTCGATGAGTTGATCAGCTTGTGGGTCGCCCAGTTCCTTGGCTTTCAGAAGATTCTGGGAGCCTTCTTTTTTGTTGCCCAGTAAGCACTGTGCCAGCCCCTTGAAAAGATAACCGTTACTGACCTGTGGATCGATGGTGATACACTCGTCGGCAGTTTCCAATGCTTCCTGATATTGTCCTACGCGCACTTGCAGTGAAGCCTTCTCAGCATAGTAAAAGGTCTCTTTCGGATTAAGCTGTATGGCACGGGTGATATCGTTTAGGGCCTGCTGGTATAAACGGCCATCTACCTCTGCCTGATAGCGGATGTAGTAGAAATGATCGTTGACTGAAGCGGCCATGAGCTGTTCATAGTCGTTCAGGTCAGATACTGCATCGCGGTATTTCCCTGCATCTGTCTTTGCGGTGGCTCTGGCCAACAGATAGGGGGCAGCTTCCTTCAGATAGGGTTTCGTGAAGGTGTTCATCGCACTGTCGAGCAGGGCGAGATAGGCTGTCGTATCATTCAGCATCTGTTTGCAACGGGCGGCACTGTACCAGATGTCTGCATTCATCATAGGTGTCTTGGTCAGCTCGAGGAAGATGTCATATGCTTCCTGATAATTCTTCTGAGTATAGAGGATGTTGGCCTCCATCTGCTGATAAGAAGGCTGAGGATTGATGGCATAGGCTTCACGGATCTCTGCGAGGGCTTTGTCTAAAGACCAACTCTCGTAGGGTTTGTCGCTCTGATAGAGTTCCTTGTTGTAGATCATCCGCGCGTAGTTGAAGTGGGCGTCGTCTTTCTCCTTCGCCACCTTAATGGCTTTCTGGATATCCTGGTCGGCTGCAGGGAAGTCGTATGCTCCGGCTGCAAGCTGTGCACGGTAGATATAGCCATCGGGAGCATCAGGGAACTTCTGGATGACATCATTGATCAGTCCGGCATATGTGGCAGAATCAGTGGATGAGCCTGCCATATACAGCATCAGGATCGCATTTTGCAAGTCGTCGGGAACGTCTTTTTTGATGTTGGTCATGCGAAGTACGGGATCGTTGAGACTCATACCTGTGATTTTCAAGGAGTCAATGAAACATGCACTGACTGCATAACTCAGCGAGTCGTTTTCCTTGGCGGGCTGTTGCATGAGTCCGATGACCTCACCGGCATCATTAAGGAGAGGACAACTGACATCGTTGTCACCAGTCTGTAATGCGACGGTATAGTAGGCATAGTCATCCTGGAAGGTTTCCGCCTTTCGGATAGCGCCACTCTTCATGTTTTTTGTCTCGCGGAAAGGCAACAACCATGCCGTACTGCCGACAGGCAGGATGCCTGATGCAACGATGAGGGGTTGCGTCTTCTGTGTGGCCACCCGGAACTTGACGACGTCATACATGTCATTAGCGCCTATGATGACACTTACGGCATATTCCTTGCCTGCAGCATCAATGACCACAGCCCTTGAAGCACCTTTGAAAGGCGAGAAGCTACTCATCGCCTCACCATTGGAACCGACGAAGAAACCGTTGCTGCTACCTATCAGTGAGCCGTTGGCATCGAACGTTTTCACAGTGAAGACAGACTTTGCAGCCTTCTTTACCCAACTTGGCTGAGCATATAAAGGTAAAAAGGTAAAAAGGTAAAAGGGTAAAAGCCCTAATACCCGCCTCATTACCATCCTATTTCTATTATTCTTCATAATTATCTTTATTTACTTTTTGACCTTTTTACCTTTTTACTATTTTACCTTTAAAAGTTCTTTTGCGTTTTGGATGGCAGCCTCGGTAACATCACTACCACTGAGCATCTGCGCGATTTCGGTGATACGTTCCTCAGGACTCAGTTCTTCCATGTAGCTCGTTGTGCCTTGCGGCGTCTCCATCTTGGAAACCTTATAGTGGCTTGTTCCAAAAGCGGCTATCTGGGGTAAGTGTGTGATACTGATGACTTGTCGCTCGTGCTTTCCCATTTTCAGCATGATCTCCGCCATCTTCTCCGCCATCTTTCCGCTGACGCCCGTATCGATCTCGTCGAAGATGATGGTAGGCAGTTTCACCGCACCGCTGATCATGGCTTTCAGGGCAAGCATCACACGGGCGATCTCACCGCCAGAGGCCACCTGAGAGACTGGTTGGAGTGGGGTCGACGTATTGGCACTGAACAGGAATGCGACCTTGTCATGACCGTTACGTTCAAGCGCTCCTTTCTGTATATTGATATTAAAGCGGACGTGAGGCATGCCAAGAGGAATAAGACGGTCCATCATTTCCTGCTCGATCTGCTTCGCCGCCTTGGTACGAAGACGGGTGAGTACGTCTGCCTGTTCTTCGCAACGTGCTTTCAGACTTGCCGTCTTTTTCTGTAGTTCCGCCAGGGCTTCGTCGCTGTTCTCGATGTTTGAGATCTTTTTCTGCAGTTCATCGCGCTTGGCAATGAGTTCTTCTATACTGTCACTATGGTATTTCTTCTGAAGATCATAGAGTTTGTCAAGACGGTTGTTGATGATGTCCAGTTCTGCAGGGTCGAAATCCACACGATCCATCTGCGCGCTGACTTCTTCGGCGATATCCTTCAGTTCGATATAGGCAGAGTCCATGCGTTCATAGAGTTCTGTGGCATCAGGGAAGACCTGACCGATGCCCTTCATTGCTGAGATGGCCGAACGAAGGAGGGATACAACGCCTGTCTCGTCGGAACTTAAGGCATTTTCTGTCGTGTATAAGGCACTCTTGATGTCTTCAGAATGCGTCATGGTCTCGCTCTTTTGCTCGAGTTCCTCCAGTTCGCCGACTCCTAAGTTCGCACTTGTCAGTTCATCATATTGGAACTGCAGGAAATCAGCGTTCTGACGATTACGTTCAATATCCTCTTGCAGCTCCTGGAGTTCTTCCTCAGCTTTCCGGAAGTCTGTGTATGTCTGCTGGTAACTGTCCAGTTCCTTTTTGTCAGAGGCGATGATATCTACGACATTCAACTGGAAGTCCTGTTTGTTCAGCAACAGGTTCTGATGCTGAGAATGTACATCGATAAGCATTTCGCCGAGTTCCTTGAGCAACGACAGTGGCACGGGTGTGTCATTGATGAATGCGCGGCTCTTGCCTGAGGCTGTCAGCTCTCTTCTGACGATACAATCATCGGGATCGTTCTCGATGTCGTTCTCCGTAAAGAAATCATCCATCTGGTATCTCGACAGGTCGAAGTGGGCTTCAATCGTGCATTTCTCAGCGCCTTGCTTGATAGCTTTCAGATCCGCACGCTGACCCAGCAACAGGGCGATGGCCCCAAGAATGATGCTCTTTCCTGCTCCCGTCTCTCCGGTAATCACAGAAAAGCCGGAATGCAACTCGATATCGAGCGTATCTATCAGCGTGAAATTCTTAATATATAGGTGTTTGAGCATTATTGCTTGATTTTATTCCATGTTGTACTCTGCGAAGCATTGATACTCATCATCAGTTCGTAGAGTGACTCCTTTTCCTTTTGCGTGCCCTTGCCTTTATAGATATTAGCCAATTCGTCTTTCTTATAGTCCAGCCATATCTGCGGCAGAAGACTCAGTGGTTTTTCGTCGTGTGCTTTCTTCAGTTGCTCTTCAAGGGCTGTGGATATCTCCGTACGTCCGCGTTCCGCATTGTTGGCCATCTCGTCGAGACCTTTACGGTAATAGTCGTACTGCAGTTGGCGGAAGGGCTTCATCGACTCATCCAGATAGTCGTTGATGATTGCAAAGCGGTTCCTGCTGTCTTCGAAGGATTTCCAGCCCGGATAATCCAGACTCTGCGCATTGTTGACCAGGACCATGCATCGCTGCAGGACATCTGTTCCCCCCATCGGCGAGAAACTATCCAGGTCGAGACCGATAATCAAGTAAGCGTAATAGGCGATGAGAGCCGTCAGCTGATTGTCGATGTTCTCGTCATTATAGTTGAGCTGGTCGAACTCTGCAAACTGGAAATGGAAACTGTTATCCTTATTATTATATAAGGTAGTGGTGTAGGCCGAATTGAATACGGGACGATTGGCCTGAATCATGGCAGAGCATTCAAAGCGGTTGTCTTCTTTGACATATTTGGAAACCGTGATGTTCAGGTTGCACTGGATGCGTTCATTCTTCTGGAACTGCAGAGGGGTCCACTGCCGTTCGTTGATAAACTGCTCAAGGGTCTGCTGCAGATTATCGAAGACCGAGGCGTCAGTGCCTTGTATCTGGCTATGGTTGATGGTTACTCTTACCTGCAGTTCCTGGCCGTAAAGACCTAGAACTGCAGCAAGAATAAAGCATATCGTGACGAATCGTCTCATCCGTTGAGTTTTGCACCAACCAGTCGGATACGCGTCAGGACCTGCTTCGTGTTGTAGGTGAAGTCACCGCCAAGGATCCAACCGTAATAGCCGGGATCTCTGTTGAGGACATCAAGGACAGGCATACCCTTGTATTTTCCGAAGTTGAAGGTCTCTATCAGCTTGGGCTTTCCGTCCTCACCGAGTACGGGCTGTCCTGCGGCATCCTTCACCTCTGCCCAGATGATACGTCCCGCAAAATCGACATTGTTATTCATCTTCGAGAAATCGTGAAGATACTGCATGTCGTTTTCGAGCACCTTCTCTGGTTCATCTGGGTTAGCGCCTGGCGCGTATTTGTCCAACTCTCCCATCAGCACACGATAGGTGGCTTCTGTATCCTGATCAGCGCGATGCGCCTCGAAGTCTTCCTCCATTTTCCGTCCACAATAGAACTTATAGGCAGCGGCCAGATTGCGGCGTTCCATCTTCCGGAAGATGTTCATCGCGTCGATCATCCTGCACTTGGAGAAGTCGAAGTCTATACCGGCTCGCAGGAATTCCTCAGCCAGCAGCGGGATGTCGTAGCCGTTGGAGTTGAAACCGCCGAAATCACAACCTGTAAACAGTGTCGCCAACTTTGAAGCGATCTCCTTGAAAGTCGGTTTGTCTTTCACATCCTCATCAGAGATTCCCGTCAGTTGGGTGATGAATGGCGGGATTGGCTCCTCGGGGTTGACAACCTCGTTGCCGCGTTCTTCACGTCCGTCAGGAAAGACCTTAATATATGAGATTTGAATAATACGGGCCTTCACAATGTCAAGGCCCGTCGTTTCAAGGTCAAAAATGACCAGTGGTTTTGTCAGATGAAGTTTCATACCCGATTTAATCATTAATCAACATGGGCATCATCAACATCAGGACATCCTGGTTCTCCGGCTGTTCAGAGGGCAGTACAAGACCTGCACGGCTGGGATCTGCCAACTGGATGATCACTTCCTGACAGTCGAAGTTCGTTAAGATCTCGATGAATGAAGAACCCTTGAAGCCGATACTCATCGCCTGACCGTTATACTCGCACGACATACGCTCTGTGGCGGTCTTTGAGAAGTCATAGTCCTCGGCATCCAGCTGCAGGGTCGATCCTTCCACATGGAAGCGGATCAGGTTGCTGGAGTCGTTGGCAAACGGCTGTACACGGCGCAGGGCTGCCAACAGTCCCAGACGGTCTACGCGCAGTTCGTTAGGATTGTTCTGCGGAATGACCGAGTTATAGTTGGGGTAACGACCTTCGATCAGACGACAGAGGATCGTTCCGTCACCATAATTGATTTCTGCATTGCGCTCATCGAATCGGATGGTCACATCGCCACCGTCTTTACCCAGAAGGTTACGCAACAGGTTGGCGGGCTTCTTCGGCAGGATAAAGGCTGCAGGCTGTTCTGAACGGACGGAGAAGATCTTATTGCGTACCAGTTTGTGGCCGTCGCTTGCAACAACTGACAGACAGTCTGGTGTCAGGTCGAAATAGATACCGTTCATGACAGGACGGAGCTCATCCTGTGCAGTGGCAAAGACGCTACGGTTGATGTTCTCAGCCAGGATGGCATTGGGGAGTGTAATCACGTTTGCAGAATCGCCGACAGCCTGGGCCATCGGATATTCATCAGCATTCTCGATGGGCAGTGAGAAGAGTCCGTTCTGATATGAAATCTTCACAATGTTTTGTTCTTGGTTGGCATCGAAGGTGATGGGCTGCTCAGAGAAACCCTTCACAGCTTCCAGCAGGTCGTGGTTGCCAATGGCAAAACGTCCGTCGTTAGAGCTTTCCAGGAGCTCTATGGATGTCTGCATCGTGTTTTCGCTGTCAGAGGCTGTCAGCGTCAGGGTCTGGCCCTGAATGTCGAATACAAAGTCACCCAGAATAGGAAGGGCGTTCTTACTGTTGATCACTTTAGAGAGAGCTGAGAGTTTGTTACTCAGTACTGTGCTTGATAATGTAAATCTCATAGTTATGTTGTCTTTGTTTTTATTAACTTATTATTTATTGGATACAAAATTACAAAAAAACGTTGTTATCAGCAAAAAAAACAAAGGAAAATTGTGTATTTCAAACTATTTTTAGTAATTTCGCCACCTGAAATTAGAAAAATAACAAATAAAAACATTTTTAGCAATGGAATTAACAGGTAGAATTATCGCAGTGATGGAGCCCAGAAGTGGTGTTTCGGCTCGCACAGGCAATGCATGGATGACACAGGAATACGTCATAGAAGTTCCCGGTCAGTATCCCAAACGTTGTGTCTTTAATATTTTTGGTGAGGACCGTATTAAGCAATTCAATATTCAGAACGGTGAGGACATCACGATCCAGTTCGACATTGATGCACGTGAGTACCAGGGCCGCTGGTTCAATGATATCCGTGCCTACAATGTGATCCGTGGTCAGCAGCCCGTCGCTGCCGCTGCTGCACCTGCAGGAGCGCCTGTCGCTTCTCCTTTCCCGCCACAGCCTAATGCAGGTACGGATCCGTTCCCTCCTGCTCAGGAAGCTGGTGCTGAGGGTAGTGCCGACGATCTGCCATTCTAAATGGAGAAAGCCCGATCAGCTATTGATACCGAAAACCGCCAGTCTCTCGTAGATGGCGGTTTTTTAGTATCCCATGAAGTAAGGATTATACTTGATTTCTTCTGCAATCGTCGTCGCCGGTCCGTGTCCTGGATACACCTTCGTCTCGCCTGGCAGCTTGGCTAACACCTGTTGGAGCGAGTGGATGATCTGCTCATACGATCCTCTTTCGAAGTCCGTACGTCCGATGCTCATCCTGAAGAGCGTGTCGCCGCTGAAGGCGATGTTCTCCTCCTTGCAATAGAAGACCACGCCGCCAGGTGTGTGACCGGGTGTGTGGAGGATCTGCAGGGTGTGGCTGCCAAAGGTGATCTGGTCCTTATCCTTGAAATATGCCCTGACAGGAGGTACGTCTGTCGGCAGTTCTATCCCAAGGAATTCACGCGTCTGTGCTTTCATTTTCTCCATCAGGAACTGGTCCTCTTGATGGGCTTCTGGTTGCAGACCGAACTGTTCGTATATAAACCCGTTGCCGATACAGTGGTCGAAATGTCCATGTGTACAGAGAAGGTGCGCGGGCGTCAGATGCTCCGCCTTGATATACGACGCGATTGCTTGGTTCTCTTCTTCGTATAAGGCACCACAGTCAATGATGACTGCCGCGCGGGTCTCATCGCTCACCACATAACAGTTTTCGGCGAGCATGTTGCAGGTGAATCGTTTGACGGTAATCATAGCGGGAGATAAATGACGTATTTTTCCTTGAACCACTCTTCTGCGAAGTAGGTACTGATGTCCGTCAGCTGTACAATCTTGCGATAGGGGTTGGTCTCTGCCTCAAGATGTCCGCCCTTGAGACACAGGATGCCGTTAGGCAGCGCGTTCTGCTGCTGCTTGCTGATGTTCTTCCGCACGATCTTCACGAGGTCGGGCAGGGGCATCACGGCACGACTGACGACGAAGTCGTAGAGTCCTTTCTCGTCTTCGCCTCGCAGATGCTCAGGCCTGCAGTTCGTCAGACCGATGGCATGGCTGATTTCCTGCGCCACCCGTATCTTCTTGCCGGTACCGTCGATCAGCTTGAATTCCGTCTCTGGGAAAAGGATGGCCAGTGGGATACCTGGGAATCCTCCTCCTGTGCCGAAATCCAGCACTTTCGTACCCGCCCTGAAGTTGATGGCCTTGGCGATGGCCAGCGAGTGCAGCACATGATGCTCGTAGAGGTTGTCGATGTCCTTCCGCGAGATGACGTTGATCTTGGCGTTCCAGTCGCGGTATAGGCTGTCGAGGCCCTCAAACTGTGCGAGCTGCCTGTCTGTCAGTTGGGGGAAGTATTTGCTAATGAGATCCATCATGGTACATATTCGGGTCTGAGGATTTCCTGTAAGTCTGTCAGCGACAGCGTCAGATCGGTACTTCCCTTGTCGTATGAGGCGATCTCATAGGGATTATAGTGGAACGTAATCGTCTCCTCGTTGATGATGAAGTTGTCCGACGGGAACATATCCATGGAGAAGAGATAGCCGTTCTGATGCAGGTCGTGGATATCCTCGACGCCCACTTTCTCACAAAGGGATTGCAGCAGGATGGCATTCAGACGGTCTTCATAGCCTGGAACAAAGATGTCCTGCAGATTCAACAACACCCCTGTCTCATTGTTGAAGTTCAGCAGATAACGTTGACTGATGCCGTGGGCCCCGCCTTCATAATAGTCGATGTCGGCAATCAGGACCGTTGTATTCTTCCGGCCACCTTGCGTCTCGCTCGTGATGATATAGTGGTATTCATACCAGGAACGCTTGGATTCGTCTGCACGGTCCTGATTATAGAGCGGGAGGAAGTTGTGGACATAGGAAGACGTATAGCCATTGGCGAAGGAGTCAACGGCCTCCTGCATGCTCAGATCCACCATATTAAGTAGTCTCTCCTGAATGACGCTGTTGATCGCATCTGCCTTATGACCATTCTCCTCGGTAGCATATTGTATCTGGAGGTGGACTGTACATGAAGGGGAATTCTCTTCATTCGACAGTTTCACCTCCTTGTCTGCTGTGACGGAATCAAAGATGATACGCGCATCTTCGTCGCTGCCGCATGCAGAAAACAGGAAGGTTATCAGGACAAAAAGGCAGATTTTTCTCATAACATACTACTATTTATATCTTTTTCTCTGCAAAAATACACTTAAATTGGCAATTAGACAAGGAAATCGACAGAAAATTTGTAATTTTGCACCCAAATTTGTGAACTTATGAATGAAAACAGGCTGAAAGCGGCTCTCTTTGACCTCGACGGGGTGGTGTTCGACACAGAACCTCAGTACTCCGTCTTCTGGGGCAGTCAGTGCAGGCTCTACCATCCGGAGCATCCCGGACTGGAACATGAAATCAAGGGTCAGACGCTGACGGAGATCTACGACCAGTGGTTCAGCGGCCCTCTGCTTCCTGAGCAGCCGGTCATCACCGAACGTCTCAACGCCTACGAGGCGCAGATGAGTTATGACTATATCAACGGTTTCGAGCGACTGATTGCGGACCTGCGTCAGCATGGTGTGCGGACAGCGGTGGTCACGAGCAGTAACCAACCCAAGATGGAGAGTGTGTACCGTCATCAGCCTGGTTTCCGCGATTTGTTTGACGCCATTCTCACCTCGGAGGATTTTCAGCAGAGCAAGCCCCATCCGGATTGTTATCTCAGAGCTGCACAACGACTTGGCGCTCAGATCAATGAGTGCATTGTCTTTGAGGATAGTTTTAATGGTCTCCGCTCTGGTCGCGCGGCGGGTATGAAAGTCGTAGGCCTGTCTACGACGAACCCTGTCGAGGCGATTACCCCTCTTTCCGATCTTCAGGTTTCCGATTATACTTCGATGACCTACGAGACGCTCTCTGAACTGATCAAGCGATAACCTCCAAAAGACTGTAGAAGTGAATACTCAGAACACGCCCGTACACGTCCGGCTCTGGCACCACGATTTCTGGCGCATGGCCATTGCCAATTTCCTGTTGGCGATGTCTGTCTATATCCTGATACCTGTCCTGCCGGTATGGATGATGGAGCGTCAGGGGTTGAGCTTTTATGAGACGGGTGTCTCTTTCGGCGCCTTTGGCATCGGTCTTTTCCTTTTCGGGGTGTTCACGTCGTTTCTGGTTCAGCACTACCGGCGTAATCTGGTCTGCATCTGGTCCATTGCCGGTGTGATAGCCTGTATCGGTCTGTTGTTCTATATCAAGAGATATTACCGTCAGGAGGACGTCTTTGCACTGCTCCTGCTGCAACGCTTGCTTCTGGGCGCCTTGTTCGGCCTTGCACAGATGATCTTGTCGAGTACGCTTATCATCGACACTTGTGAGTCCTTCCAGCGCACTGAGGCCAATCATTCGGCATCATGGTTCTCCAGGTTTGCCTTGTCGGTAGGTCCGATGACGGGTCTGATCCTCTATCCCCTGACGGGTTTCACCAGCGTCCTGTTGGCCTCTGGCGGCTGTGCGCTGTTGGCTGTCATACTGATTCTGCTGGTTCATTTCCCGTTCCGTGCCCCCGAGGATCATGTCCATACGGTCAGCCTCGACCGTTTCTTCCTGCCTAACGGTTTCATCCTTTTCCTCAACATGCTGCTCATCACGACGGCTGCCGGCCTCTTACTCTCGCTGCCGCTCGGCGTCCATTTCTATGCGATGATGATGGTCGGCTTCCTGTCAGCCATTATGGCCCAGCGTTTCGTTTACCGTCAGGCGGAGTTGAAGAGCGAGGTGGTGTCGGGCCTGATTCTTATCGGCGCCGCCCTGCTGATGATGCTCACGCGCAGTCAGGCTGTCGTGGGATATATTGCACCGTTGTTCGTGGGCTTCGGACTTGGCATTATCGGTTCCCGTTTCCTGCTGTTTTTCATTAAGCTCAGCCGTCACTGTCAGCGTGGCACCTCGCAGAGCACGTTCATATTAGGGTGGGAGAGTGGCCTTGCCGTCGGCATAGGTGTCGGTTACGCCGCCTTCCAGCAGGAGTCAGCACCTGTCCTTGTCACTTCCCTCATACTTGTCGTATTGGCCCTGGCCATGTATCAGTTTACCCACAAGTGGTTCCTGACGCATAAGAACAGATAAGCCCCCGCCATAATTTAAATCCTTTCTTTTGTTTAAAACGTTAATAAATTGTTGTTAATTAAAATGTTTAATAAATTGTTTTCTTGTCGCTTTTCCGAAAGCCGCGCGCCTGCTTCATCTGATTGACATTGCAAAGGTACGAATAAATTTTCATACTTCAAACATATTTCATGTTAATAACCGTTAAACCTATACTTTCCTGCCCGTGCGCCGCCGAACGACTATTTTACTCAAATTAATCTCCGATTTTTATTAAATTAAAAGCATATTTTAGTGCTAGTCAATTTTATCCATACAAACAAATCTAGTCATTTAGTCATTTAGTCATTTAGTCATTTTCATTCTGGAGATCGTTAAATACGGCAATTACAATATAAATAATATATTATTTATATTGTAATTGAAGAATTGACCACACCCGAAAACCATTTTGACTAAATGACTAAATGACTAAATGACTAAAAAAATCGCCTCGAGACATTGTCTTTTCCTGAATAAGGTTGACTCCTTATAGGCTCTTTTTTTTAACACTTGCCTACCCGTACGGAAAAGGTTGACTCGCTCACCTGGGAAAGCTTGACGACCTTCACTGAGGTGGTTGACCCTTT
>JAEENF010000161.1 GCA_016283605.1 Prevotella sp. | reverse complement strand
AGAGCGCTTTGCCCACCGCTATTACGATGCCCTCACCATCGGCATCGACTTCACGGCCCGCGACCTGCAGAAAAAGGCCTCAGAGGCAGGACAACCCTGGACCATCTGCAAAGGTTTCGACGGATCGGCAGCCATCGGTGAATGGGTGCCGAAAGAGAAGTTCCTGGATATCCAACGCATACACTTCCATCTGGACATCAACGGACAGACGGTTCAGGAGGGCCGCACCTCGGACATGCTCTACAAGGTGGACGAGATCATCGCCTATATCTCACAGTTCTTCACGCTGAAAACTGGCGACCTGCTCTATACCGGTACTCCTTCAGGAGTAGGGCCTGTACACATCGACGACCATCTGGAAGGATGGCTCGAAGAACGCAAGGTACTGGAGTTTAATTGCAAGTAAGGCAATAAAACAGCCCGTTTTTCCGTTATTATAGCAATGGAAAGACTCCAAAGACTTCTGACGGTCATGGTGGTTTTGTTCCTTTGCATGACGGCAAAGGCTCAAGACACGCGGTATGCCGAGCATTCGGTACTACGCGAAGGGTCGTGGGCAAAAGTCCGCATCCCCAAGAGCGGCGTCTATCAGCTCACCAACAGTCTGATACGCAGTTGCGGCTTCTCAGACCTGAAGAAGGTGAAGATCTACGGCTATGGCGGTGCCCTACAGCCAGAGAGTCTGACGGGTGAATACCTGACGGCTACAGATGACCTGAAAGAAGTGCCTACCTGTACGGTGGGCGACAAACGGCTCTTTTATGGTACAGGGCCTGTGACGTGGGAGAATGCCACAGCCACCAGCCGTATCCGCAACAGTTATTCAGACTACGGCTATTACTTCCTGACGGAGAACGATGCCGAGCCGCTGACGCTGAGTGAGGCAGACTTCAAGAGCACCTACTACCCTGCTGCCGATGACTACCACACCCTTTACGAAGTCGATGACTACGCTTGGTTCCATGGTGGCAGACAACTCTTCGACCAAGCCCTCTACACCATCGGCACGCCTAAGAGCTATACCCTCAGCGGTACAGGCGACAGCGGCACCCTCACCGTAGCCCTGAGCTACGACGGCAGTTTCGATGCCACTGTGGCCGTGAATGACTCTACCGTAGGAACCATCCAAGTAAAGACCAACTTCAACCAGTATACGAAAGCAGACGTGCAGTTGTGGACCTACGAACTGAAAGGTATGGTGAACAGTCAGAATACCATCAAGATCACCCAGACCTCAGGCGAGAACCTGCGTCTGGACTATCTCGCACTGACATGTACACAACCCAAGGCGTGGCCAGACCTCGCCACCAGCAGCTTCGATGCCCCTGAGTACATCTACCGCATCACCAATCAGGACCATCACGCCGATGAAGGCGTGGATATGGTCATCATCATCCCCACCTCACAGAAATGGCTCTCGGAGGCAGAACGCATCAAGGCGCTGCATGAGCAAAAAGACGGGATGACGGTGAGGATCGTACCTGCAGACGAGTTGTTTAATGAGTTCTCCAGCGGTACCCCTGATGCCAATGCGTACAGACGCTATCTGAAGATGATGTACGACCGTGGGCAGAGTGCACACTATCTGTTGCTCTTCGGTGACGGTGCCTGGGACAACCGTATGCGCATCCAAGACTGGAAGAACTACAGTCCTGACGACTTCCTGCTCTGCTACGAGAGCGAGAACTCGTTCAGTGAAATCAACTGCTACGTCAGCGACGACTACTTTTGTTTGCTCGACGATGAAGAACAGATCCAAGAAGGGAAAGGCGGCAGCTTATCGTATAAAGGCAAACCTGATGTGGCTGTGGGCCGTCTCTCTGCCCGTACCCTCGAAGAGGCGAAGATCCTGACAGACAAGGTGATCAGCTACGCCAACAACGAATATGCCGGCAAATGGCAGAATACCCTTTGTTTCATGGGCGACGACGGCAACAGCAACTCACACATGATCACTGCCGACAGAGTGGCCAAGATGGTACAGAACAACTACTCCGGCTATATGGTGAAGAAGGTCTACTGGGATGCCTACACCCGTCAGACCTCTTCGACAGGTAACACCTATCCTGATGCCACAAACCTCATCAAGACCCAGATGAAGGAAGGTGCGCTGCTGATGAACTACAGCGGACACGGTGCTGCCTATGGCATCTCGCATGAGTTCGTTTTGAAACTCGCCGACTTCGCAGAGGCCACCTCCCTACGTCTGCCCCTGTGGCTCACGGCATCGTGCGACATCATGCCCTTTGACGGACAAGAGGATAACATCGGCGAGACGGCCATGATGAATAAGAAAGGAGGTGCCATCGCCTTCTTCGGTACGACACGAACCGTCTATGCCGACAAGAACGAAGCCATGAACCTCGCCTTCACCAGATACGTGCTGGGAACAACCAATGGCAAGCGCAACACCATCGGCGAGGCTGCGCGACTGGCAAAGTGCGAACTGGTAGACAACAAAAGCGACCTGACACCCAACAAGCTGCAATACACATTGCTGGGTGATCCTGCCCTGACGCTGGCAGCACCTACACAGCAAATTGTCATCGATGAGATCGACGGACAGCCTGTAACCGACGGTGAGACCCTGCAACTGGCTGCAGGTTCCGTCGCTAAGGTCACTGGACATATCGTCAGCGGAGAGGATATTGACGACAGCTTCGACGGTGTCATATCAGCCACCATCCGTGATGCTGAGGAGACCATCGTCTGTAAACTCAACGACACCAGCGAAGCCGACAACCCCTTTACCTTCAAAGACCGCACGAAGACCCTCTATAACGGCTCTGACAGTGTACGTAGCGGTGTCTTCACCCTCACCTTCGCCGTTCCCAAGGATATCAGCTATACCGATAACCCTGGTCTGATGACCCTATATGCGGTAGATTATAATAAGGTACGCGAGGCACACGGCGAGAACGAAAGCGTCATCTTCAACGGCAGCAACATCACCAAGAAAGACTCCATCGGTCCGAGCATCTACTGCTATCTTAACAGCAAGTCGTTTACGAATGGCGGCAAGGTGCATACCACCCCCTACTTCGTGGCAGAACTCTACGATGACGACGGCATCAACGCCTCAGGCAGCAGCATCGGACACGACCTGGAACTGATCATCGACGGAGACATGTCGAAGACCTATAACCTGAACAGCTATTTCTCGTATGAGTTCGGCGACTACAGGAACGGTACGATCGGCTTCAGCATCCCTAAGCTCGACTACGGCAAGCATAAGCTGCTGTTCCGTGCGTGGGACGTGTTGAACAACTCCTCGACGGCAGAGCTCGACTTTGAAGTGGTGAAGGGTCTGGAGCCCAATTGTCTGGACGTCACCTGCAAGCACAACTCCACCACCGACGGCATCAGCTTCGTCATCACCCACGACCGTGCTGGCTGTGAGATCAACGTACAGCTGGACATCTACGATATGTCTGGACGACAGTTATGGC
>JAEENF010000013.1 GCA_016283605.1 Prevotella sp. | reverse complement strand
CGCGACTGACGGGTATCCTGCCCGATGAGCCTATAGGCATCCCCTCCGAACAGCCCTCGAGATGGATATCCCTCGGCGCCGCGATGGCCATCCAAGAGAACGGCACAGAGTCGATGGACTGGTTCACCATGTTACGAGGCTGGGGAATGGCTAGAAACGAAAACGACTCACGGGATCTGTCCCCGTGAGTCCTTACAATTCAGTTGAATTTACTTCGACTGCATATCGTAGACCACTTGCATGAGCTTCTTGCCTAATTCATCGGCGAGCTCCATGGTCTGTGCTTCGCTGTAGACGCGGATAATCGGTTCGGTATTCGACTTACGCAGGTGAACCCAGCGGTCGGGGAAGTCGATCTTCACACCGTCAATGTCGTTGACCTGAGCAGAATTGTCCTGGGCGAACATCTCCTTCACCTTCACGAGGATGGCGTCGACATCGGTCTCAGGCGTGAGGTCGATGCGGTTCTTGGCAATCTGATAGTCAGGGAAGGTACTGCGCAACTCAGAGGCTGTACAACCTTTCTGAGCCAGACTCGACAGAAAGAGTACGATGCCTACCAGGGCGTCGCGACCGTAATGGCTCTCAGGATAGATGACACCGCCATTGCCTTCGCCGCCGATGACAGCACCTACTTCCTTCATCTTTGTGGTGACATTGACTTCACCAACGGCTGCTGCGGTATACTGTCCACCGTGCTTTACCGTAACGTCGCGCAGGGCGCGGGTAGAGGAGAGGTTGCTCACGGTATTACCTGCCGTATGACTCAGGACATAGTCGGCCACAGATACAAGGGTGTACTCCTCACCGAACATGACACCGTCTTCACAGATGAAGGCCAGACGGTCAACATCGGGGTCGACCACGATGCCGAGATCGAAACCGCCCTGACGCATCTTGTCCATAATGCCCTGAAGGTTCTTCTCCAGCGGCTCGGGATTGTGGGCAAAGTCGCCTGTGCACGCACCGTTGAGAATCTCATAGTCTACGCCGATGGCCTTGAACAGGTCGGGCAGAATGATGCCGCCCACCGAATTGATGGTGTCCACGCAGACGCGGAACTTACGTTTCTTGATGGCCTCGACATCAGCTAACTTCAGCTGAAGGACGGAGTCAATATGGCGCTGGTTGAAACTATTATCATCGGTATAACTGCCCAGATGGTCCACATCGGCATAGTCGAAGTCCTCACGGGCTGCGATATCGAGTACCTCTGCACCGTCGGCAGCGGTCAGGAACTCTCCTTGGTTGTTCAGCAACTTCAAGGCGTTCCACTGTCGGGGGTTATGTGAGGCGGTGATGATGATGCCACCATCTGCTCCGGCCATCGTGACAGCCAATTCCGTAGTGGGGGTTGTGGCATAGCCGATGTTGATAACATCGAAACCCATGCCCATGAGGGTACCGCAGACCACATTCTTCACCATCTCACCAGAGATGCGGCCGTCGCGACCTACGATGATCTTGTTTGACTTCATCCCCTGACGGCGGATGAAGGTGGCGTAGGCCGTGGTGAATTTTACTATATCTAATGGATTGAGGGTATCACCCGTGCGTCCGCCAATGGTTCCGCGGATGCCTGAAATTGATTTGATCAGTGTCATAATCGTTTGTGTATACTAAAAAACCGTTATGCTTCGCGTTGGAAAATGATGTTGTAGAAGAATGGGGTTACGTTACCGCTGGCAGAGGTGTGTCCTTGACTGTGGGGAACGATAAGTCGAACCTTAGCCACCTCATCGTCTTCACTCTGGGGCAGACCGATGTTGATGTAGTTAAAGGGGACGAGCCAACCAGCGGGAACAGTTGCGCTCTGATAGGTGTAATACATATTACCGTATGTGGCGCTGTCAAAGGTGAGACTGGCCGGCTTCGTGAAGACGGCAGAGAAAGTACCGCTCGTACGTGTGATACGCATCACATCGGGAATAGGAGCCAGGAAGGGCGTATTGTTCAGTGAGGTATATCCTCCGTTGAGGATGTCATACTCGGAATAGCGGCAGACAATATTAACGGTTTCGCCGTCTTTGAGCTTCTCACCGCAACCAACACGTATAATCTGCATATAGACACCGCTCTTGTCGAGTTTGACAAATTCGTTGCGGCTGAGATCGGTCTTGTAGCCGTTCTGCACAAACTGATCCTCGGAAATGACGGTGATGCTGGAGTCGGCAATAAACTTGTTGATAGCATTGCGCTCCTTCTCCTTCATGTCACCATAGGTCTCGTAGTCGTTACAACTGGCGAGAACGGCAATGGCTGCTATTATAATCAGTACATATTTCTTCATATCGGCTGCAAAGATACAATTTTTTTTTCAGACAGAATAATATTTAAGACATAATAACATTGTAACATCTTTGCCTTCTGTCTATTTCAGACGGTCGGCGAACGCGGTGATGGCCTGTTTGACGACCTCGATGGCTTCATCGACACTACAGTTCAAGCGCCCGCCGGAGGCATTCAGGTGACCGCCACCGTTGAAGAATTGTTCTGACATCAGGTTACAGGGGAAATCGTCGACGGAACGCAGACTTACCCAGATGGTATTCGGCTTGTCGGTGTCTTCGCGCAGCGAGATGGAGAGTTTCAAACCCTTGATCTGCTGTGGGATATTCACCAGACCCTCGGCATCGCCCTTGATGAAATGGAAACGGTCCAAATCTTCTTTTGTCAGAGCATAGAAGGCTGTGTGGTATTCCGGCATCACTACCAGTTTTTTATACATCACGTAACCCATCAGACGCAGACGGTTCTCGCTGTAGTTATGGTAGACGTTGCGGTAGATCTTGTCCTTGTCGATACGTTTCGTGAGCAGCTCACCGATGATGAAGTAGATCTCCGGCCGGCTTGAGGCGAAGGTGAAGCCGCCAGTATCCGTCATCATACCGCAGTAGACTGGAATGGCAAACTGCTTGTTCATCTGATCGAAGGCCTGTAGTTGCCAGACAATGCGGAAAATGAGTTCGCTGGTGCTGCAAGCCTCAGGCTCGGAGATGACCAGCTCGGCCGGCACTTCTGGCTTCAGGTGATGGTCGATGAGCACCTTCGGCGCAGGGGAACTGACCATCGCCTGTTCCATCTCGTCGACGCGGCTCGGCGCATTGTAGTCGAGACAGAATATCAGGTCGGCAATTTTGAAGAGCATGTCGCACTTCTCGCGGTGCTTGTCGTAACGTACGATTTTCTCCGTATTTGGCAACCAATGCAGGAAGTCGGGGAACTGGTCGGGCACAATCACAGTGGGTTCCTTGCCCAGTGAACGCAGATATTCAGCCCACCCCAGTGAGGAGCCGATGGCATCGCCGTCAGGACTCTTGTGAGTGGTGATGAGGATATTGGTCGATGAGGAAATCAGCTGGCTTAGTTGAGCCAGCTGATCGTCTGTCAGTATGTCTATATTCATTTAGAAAAGTTTGTTGGGATAGACACCTTCGTCCACAAGCTTCTGAATGCGGGCAACGGTAGAGTCACGGTCGGCAGCGTAGGTCACACCAAACCACTTGCTGGTGGTGTCGAGCACTTCGACGGTAGCTGTTCCTTCGTTGATGAGCTTGTTCACCATCAGGGGGATAAAGAACTCTGCCTTCAGGTTCGTCATGTTCTTCGGGTCGCTGAGGAACTCCTTGAAGTATTCCTCAGAATACTCGAAGTAGTCGGGTGTGAAGCCCCACATGTTCATCGAGACGGGGGTGTTGTCGTCGACAACCGTCCACTTGCCCTCTTCGTCCTTGTAACGGATGGGCTCGCTGGCAGCTCCGGCGTCAGAACCGTCCTCAGCACAACGTACAATCTCCGTACGCTCTACAACGGTGGTCAGATGGCCTTTCTCGTTCGTCGAGCAGATACCACGGGCCACGGTGCCGTTTTCGCTCAGGGTATTGCCTACGCGGAATCCTACCATTGCATACTGGTTCTTGGCGCCCTCGGGCAGGTTGCTCAGGAACTTACCGATCACCATGAAGGCATCGCGGTTGTAGAAGTCGTCGCAGTTGATGACGCAGAAGGGTTCTTTGATCACGTCCTTGCCCATCAGCACGGCGTGGTTCGTGCCCCAGGGCTTCTGACGGCCTTCGGGTACGGTGAAGCCTTCGGGCAGGGCGTCGAGACCCTGGAAGCAGAGTTCGCAGGGGACGTGACCCTCATATTTCGCAAGAATCTGTGTACGGAACTGCTCCTCGAAGTCTTTACGGATGACCCATACGATCTTGCCGAATCCAGCCTGGATGGCATCGTAGATACTGTAGTCCATGATGGTCTCACCATTGGGACCCAGACCATCGAGCTGTTTCAAACCTCCGTAGCGGCTTCCCATGCCTGCTGCCAGAAGAAAAAGGGTTGGTTTCATATGCTATTTCTTTTTTGAGTTATATTAAATTGCCTGCAAAGGTAATAAAAAGATTGAAGACTGACAATGAAAGAGTCCCGTTTTTTGTTACTTTTAACATCACCGTCATCGATAGTGCCATCATTTTTAGAAAGGATAGCCGATGGCGAAGTGGAGGGTCTGGCGGTCCTTGAAGGAAAGAGCAGAGAAGTAGCCGCCTGAACCGGTGTCGTAAGGCGTATGGAGGGCGATGCCCCAGTCGATACGGATGACCAGAAAACCAAGGTCGTAGCGCAGACCGACACCCGTGCCGAGGGCAAGATGGTCGAGTAGTCGCGAGGGCTTGAAGTAACTGTCCTCATAGAAGCTTTTGAAGAAATCGTAGACTTCTCGGGACTCTTCATCCAGGCTCTCGTAGTCGATGTCATCATCTTTCAGGTTCCACACATTACCCGTATCGAGGAAAACGGCACCGTTCAGGTTGCCGAACAGTTTTGTCCTGTATTCGAGATTGGCCACGAACTTGAAGTCGCCGTTCTGCATGAGGTAGGCACCCTGACGGGTGGTCGCTGAGCCGTCGAAGGCGCCTGGACCGATCTGGCGCACGCCGAAGGCTCTCACACTGTTGGCACCACCTACATAGAAGCTTTCACTGAAAGGAATATCCTGGCTGTTGCCGTAATCGTAGATGATGCCAGCATTCAGATGGCCCACCAGCTGGCTCGAAGGGGTAAGACTCCAAGTCTTCGTAAAATCGGTCTCGAGGCGCACGAACTGCGAGTAGGGGGTCTTGAAAAGCGTCTTGTTCTTCTCGTTGAACGAGTGACCGCCAGCCAAGTCCCACAGCGATACCAGATTGCCCGACTCCTCGATAGTGGTCTCCCAGCGGATGGGGTTTCTGAGGGTCGCAGGACTGGTATAAGTATAGGTGTAGCGCATCTTCGGGATGAAATAGTCCTCCATCGTAGCCATGAGATAGGGATTGTTGATGATGACGGAGTCGAACTTGTCGGTATGACTGTTCATGAACTGGTATTTTAACGTCAGCGGCGAGAATTCGTGGCGGCTGCTGGCAGAGGGTTGCCAACGGTAGGTCCATTCGCCGGCAACGATGTGCATCTTGTAATATTCCGGACGGCGGACAACGTCGCTCGACACCTTGGCGTAGGTCGTCGGGGCGGCATAGAATCTTCTGCGGCGAGGACGACCGTTGCCGTCACGACGGCGGGGCTCATTGCTGTAGAAGGGCGCGATGATACGGGGGAACTCGATCGAGGCATCCGCACCATATTGGTAGCTGCTCATGTCGGAACCTTGACTCCCTTGCCATTCGTAGTTGCCGTGCAGGTTGATGTCGAGTTTCTCACCGCCATGGAAGGCATTGAGCTTCGTAAAACCGATCTTTACCTCCGGACCGTAACGGCCGTTAGTCCTTCCGATGAGGTTTGTCTCGGTATAGAAGCTGTAAGGCTTGTCGAACACGCAGTTCAACAGGAGGTCGAGGGTATCTGTGTCTGCCCTGGGGGTAAACTGGAAGTCGGTAGTGCTGAAGACACCTGTGGCGTTGATCTTGCTTGCGGACTCGAGATACTTCTCATAGGAGAAGGTCTGGCGGGGGCGTAGCTGCAGGTTCCTCAGGATGACACCCGGCCGGATGGGAGAGTGCTTGCCATTATAGTGGATGGTTAGGTTCCGGCGCTTGGTAGAGTCGGTCATTTGTTCGCGCATGGTTTTGCGGAACTGCACATCGATATGTCCGATAGACCATTTGTGAAGTGCATTGTCGGGGATAGCGTCTGCCAGTTGGAAACGGAGTTGTGCCTTGTCGGCTACGGCGAGGGTATCGGCAAGATAAGAGGCATAGCTGGAGTTGTAATAGTAGTAGCCGTTGTTTCGCAGGAGTGTACCGACACGGGATCGCTCGTCATCAAGGGCTGCCACACTAAAGGCACTGCCTGGCTTGATGAGACTCTCGTGACTGGTAGAGTCGATCAGGTGTTGGATGGTGTCGGGGAAGTTGACGTAGGCCACGGAGTCGAGTGTAAACAGGGAGTCGAGCCTGACGGAATAACGGATCTTGCTTTTCTTGGGATTCTTCTGGGGGATAATCTCATAGTCGACATTGCCCCTGAAATAGCCATTGTTCCGGAGAATGCTCTTGGCCACGGATGCACGTAAGGAAGGGTTCACCTGACTCATCAGTACCGGTGGCTTGCCGAACGACTTAGTCATCCATTTTGCAAACTTGCTGTCCTTGCCCGAGTAATGGTTGTAGACCCATAGATGCCAGGACCAAGGGACACAGAAATAGCTGCTGCCGAAGAGTGAACCGTTGGGCTCGGTGGCGAGGGCTGCCTCAATCTCTTCCTTGGTGGTCTCGAGGTGGGTGGCGAAACTGTCTTTCTTCTCGTCGATATAGACGATCTTCTTCAGACCCGTGAAGAGCTGTTCGTCCTCGGGGATGTTCTTCGTCATCGAACAGGATGAAAGAAAAATACAACAAAGACTATAGAATAATAAACGACAACTCAGACAACATAGACAACTTTTTTTGATATAACTTGTTGGGGCGGGGGCTTTCCCCCCGCCAATGACAATATTAGATGTTGTTAAAGTTCTTCGCAAAGCGAAGCGGCAAAGCCGAGCGGTCTTAGTTGTCGTTAAAAACCTCTTCATTGTCTTGTAGTCTTAATTGAGTCGGTGGTGACGGAGTCGCGCCGCAGTGACATGCTGCCAGGCTGTCGCATCGGCATGGGCTGCTGCTCTTTCCGCCAGAAGCGGATGATGTCCCAGAAGTTATCGAGCTTACGACGCCAGACGAAACCGCCGCCGTACTCACCGGTGTAGCCTTCGAGCCAGTCGTAGACATTCTGTTTATAGAATAACTTGATGTTCTGTGTGGCGTTCTGGTTCAGGCGATACTCCATCGTGACGTTGTCGAAGAAGGAGTTCTTCTGACCCATCATTTCGTTGGAGCCCGACGATACCTTTCCGCCAATCTGTATCTTCAGACGGTTGTCCCACAAGCGTTTGGCGAACTTGAACGAGTAGTCTGTGTGCATGGAACCCGAAGCATCGGTGCTGTTATCGATGCCCACGCTGAGGTCGAGGGTCTTGAAGGCTGAGCCGGCAATGTTGTTAATCTCACTCTGAAGGAAGCTGCTGAGGGCTGAGTTCATGGAGAACTTGCCGGTGTCGCTGTCGGTGAGATACATGCCGGTGGTGAGCATGGTCACGGCAATCTTCCCGCGTTCCTCGGTCGACATGCTCTGCAACTCACCGCGGATGGTGTTGTCCTCCGGTGCATCGATGATGAACTCCAACCCCATGTCGTTAAGGGTCTTGGTGATGATGACGCCACAATCGAAGGCAACACTGCGACTCGTACCGCCCTCGCTGCCGACAGTGGCCTTGGTGTGTTCGGTGGCGGTGATGTTGAGTCGGGGATTCATCGGATTGCCTGTGAATTCCACATAGCTGCCGTCCTTGATGGAGAAGGTCTTCAGTGGGATGATGGGCAAAGAGTATTTCATCTCACCGTTGGAGAGGGTGTAACGACCTGTGAGGTTGATGCCTTCGTTATTGTATCTCAAGCGCAGGTCGCCGCCACCCATCAAGTCGATGTAGTTGCTC
>JAEENF010000160.1 GCA_016283605.1 Prevotella sp. | reverse complement strand
ATCGAACCAGCCCAGAACGTCACGACGGTGTTCCTTTGCGGAAACTCGACAGTCGTTGACCAGGAGGAAGAGCCTTGGGCATCATGGGGACAGATGATTACCCGTTGGTTTTCGCCACAGGTGGCTATTGCCAACTTCGCTGAAAGTGGACTCTCCTGCACCTCTTTTCTGGCACAGTTGCGTCTCGACAAGATTCTGACGCAGCTGAAGAAAGGCGACTATGTCATCGTGGAATTCGGCCACAACGACGAGAAGGAGAAGAAGGCCGGTGATGGTGCCTGGTATTCCTATTCCCGTAATCTGAAGATCTTTGCTGACCGTGTGAGAGAGGCTGGGGGAGAGATCATCTTCTGTACGCCGACGGCTCGTCGCTTTTTCAATGATGATCACAAGACCATCCGGAATACCCACGGTGATTATCCTGAGGCCATGAAGACTGTGGCACGAAGGGAGAATATCCCCGTCATCGACCTTACCCGGATGTCCACTCAGTTCTACGAGACGTTAGGCGAGGAGGGCTCGAAGAAGTCATTGGTGCATTATCCTGCCAACACGTTCCCTGGACAGGACAAGGCGCTGGCCGATAATACCCACTTCAATCCTTTTGGCGCATGGGAAATCGCCAAGATGATTGTGATGGGACTGAAGCAGATCAACTGTCCTTTGGTCGACAGCCTTCAGGCAGACTGGCAGGACTTCGACCCTTCGCATCCTGATGATCCTGACGCTTTTGTCTGGCACATGTCGTCAGGCAGTAACATCACCAAGCCCGATGGCAATTAATATTAACAGTTTACAGATATGAAGAGATTTGCATTCAAAATGTACCTGAAGCCAGGTTGTGAGAAAGAATACGAGAAGCGTCATGCAGCCATCTGGCCAGAGTTGGTGAAGATGATTAAGGACAGTGGCGTGAGTAATTATTCTATTTATTGGGACAAGGATACCAATATCCTCTTTGGTTATCAGGAGTGTTCTGGTGAGGGGAACTCACAGGATACCGACAACGTAGACCCGATTACCCAGAAATGGTGGGATATGATGGCCGATATCATGGAGGTGAACGCCGACAACTCTCCTGTCACCGTTCCCATTCAGGAAGTTTTCCATCTGGATTAATAAAAAAGAGAGGCCCGAAGCCTCTCTTTTCCGTGATCCGTTTGGGGCTCGAACCCAAGACCCCAACATTAAAAGTGTTGTGCTCTACCGACTGAGCTAACGGATCGACCTTATTATGCATTTCTTTCGAAAGCGGGTGCAAAGGTACGACTTTTTGGTGAAACCACCAAATATATTCGGATGTTTTTTACTTTTTTACCTTTTTACCGTTTCACTTTCTCTCTTCTTCGAGTGCTTTTTGGTAGCATTGCCTTCATAATCGGCGATGTTACCTCGGCTCGGCAGAAGAAGATAATTCTTCTTTTGCTCTTGCCTTCTGGTAACATTCACGGCATAAAGGCTCGTATTCGGCTGTTTCTCCCAGCAATACCCGTTTGTCGTTGTCTACGGTACGATGACTGACATAGGCCAGATTGCCGCATTTCACACAGATGGCGTGCACCTTCGTCACATCGTCGGCGATGGCGCACAAGGCCGGCATCGGACCGAAGGGAATGCCTTTATAGTCCATATCGAGACCTGCAATGATCACTCTGACGCCCCGATTGGCCAGTTCGTTGCAGACCTCCACCAGTCCGTCGTCGAAGAACTGTGCCTCGTCGATACCCACTACGTCGATGTCTGACGTCAGCAGCAGGATACTTGCCGACGAGTCGAGTGGGGTGGATGGGATGTGATTCTGGTCGTGACTCACCACGTCCTCCTCAGAATACCTTACGTCGATGGCGGGCTTGAAAATCTCCACTTTCTGCTTGGCAAACTGAGCCCGGCGAAGCCTGCGGATCAGTTCCTCCGTCTTGCCCGAAAACATCGAGCCGCACACCACTTCGATTCTACCCGGACGATGTGCCTCTCCAGCGATGATATTTGTCATTTTCGTACTATTTTGCTGCAAAATTACAAATACGTTTTAAAAATTGCAAAGATTTTGCTGCTTTTTTTGTCTGTTTTAAGATTTTAGACTATATTTGTCACGAATTATGGGCATATTGTATATCGTACCGACTCCTGTCGGCAATATGGAGGATATGACTTTCCGTGCCGTCCGTATATTAAAAGAGGTGGACTTGGTGCTGGCGGAAGATACTCGAACCTCGGGCATCCTGTTGAAGCATTACGAGATCAAGAACTCGCTGATGTCGCATCATAAGTTCAACGAACACGGTACTTCAGCTATGATTGTCAATCGTCTGTTGGCTGGCGAGAATGTGGCACTCATCAGCGATGCTGGTACGCCAGGCATCAGCGATCCGGGATTCTTCCTGGTACGTGAGGCTGTGAGGGCTGGGGTAGAGGTGCAGTGTCTGCCTGGGGCTACGGCCTTCGTGCCGGCCTTGGTGTCAAGCGGGCTGCCTTGCGACCGTTTCGCCTTCGAGGGTTTCCTGCCGCAGAAGAAAGGTCGCCAGACGAAGTTGGAGTCGCTGAAGGACGAACAGCGCACGATGATCTTCTATGAGTCGCCCTATCGTCTGGTGAAGACGCTCCAGCAGTTCGCGGAGGTCTATGGTGCTGACCGTCAGGTGAGT
>JAEENF010000159.1 GCA_016283605.1 Prevotella sp. | reverse complement strand
ATCGGTGATGATGCCTATTCTGTTTACCATCATCGGACTCTGCATAGGTATGAAGTTCGGAAAGTCTTTGAAATCAGGACTCTATGTGGGTGTCGGATTCGTGGGATTGGGTATCGTGACAGCCCTGCTGACGAACAACTTCGGTTCACCGCTGAGCGAGATCTCGAAGCTCTACAACCTGCAACTCGGCGTGTTCGACATGGGTTGGCCCGCTGCTGCGGCTGTGGCCTATAACACGGCGGTGGGTGCGCTGATCATCCCCATCTGTCTGGGTGTGAACTTCCTGCTGCTTATTACAAAATGTACGCGTACGGTGAACATCGACCTGTGGAACTACTGGCACTTCGCCTTCATCGGTGCTGTGGCCTATTTCGTGATGGACCAGAGTCTTGCTTGGGGCTATTTCGCTGCCATCGTGTGCTACATTATCACGCTGGTGATGGCCGATCTGACAGCCGACAAGTTCCAGAGCTACTACGATGATATGGATGGCATCTCCATTCCTCAGCCCTTCTGTCAGAGCTTTACGGCATTCGCCATCGGCATCAACTGGTTGCTCGACAAGATTCCCGGATTCTCGAAGCTCGACATTGATGCAGAGGGACTGAAGAAGAAGTTCGGTGTGCTTGGAGAGCCCATCGTGCTTGGTGTAATTGTAGGTGCGCTGATAGGTGCTGTGGCTCAGCTGGACATCAAGAAGGTGTTGTTCCTCGGCGTGACGATGGGTGCCGTGATGGAGCTGATACCGCGTATCACCAAACTCTTCATCGACGGTCTGAAGCCGATTGCTGAGAAGACGCAGGAAGTGGTACAGAAGAAGTGGGCCGGTAAGAAGGTTTATATCGGTATGTCACCTGCACTGGTGATCGGTCATCCCACAACGCTGGTGGCATCGCTGATCCTGATTCCTCTGGCCCTGCTGATGGCTGTGGCCCTGCCCGGCAATGAGTTCTTGCCCCTGGCATCGCTTGCTGGTATGTTCTATGTGTTCGTGATGGTACTGCCTTATACGAAGGGAAATGTGGTCAAGACGTTGATTGTCGGCATCGTAGCTGTCGGCATCGGCCTGTGGTTTGTTACTGACATGGCTCCTGCCTTCTCACAGGCAGCCCAGACGGTGTATGCCCAGACGCAGGATCCTGCAGCAAAGATTCCTGAAGGATTCCAGGCTGGTGCCCTCGACTTCGCCAGCTCGCTCTTCGGATGGGTGATTTATAAGTGCGTGAACAACCTTGCCTACGTTGGCGCTGCAATCCTTTCGGTGATTACCATCGGTATGGTGTTCATCAATCGCAAGCGTATTGTCGCTGAAGAAAAAGCTTCAAAAGCGTAATCAAAATTAAAACCAAAATAAAAATGAAAAAATCAATTCTGACTTTAATGCTTATGGCAAGTTTTACGAGTGGCTTCGGCCAGCAGACCGTGAGTTTCCAGAAGGCATGTCATCCTGACGACGTGAAGCACTACGACACGCAGACCCTACGCGACCGCTTCGTGATGGAGAAGGTGATGGCAGCCGACGAGATTAACCTCACCTATTCGATGTACGACCGTTTCATTTTCGGCGGCGCGATGCCCGTTACGAAGGATCTGAAGTTGGAGACCTTCCCAGAACTTCGTGCAGACTACTTCATGCGCAATCGTGAGTTGGGTATCATCAATACAGGCGGCGACGGTGTGGTCATCGTCGACGGACAGGAATATCCGCTTGGCTACAGCGAGGCGCTTTACGTCGGTCGTGGCTGGCTCGGCAAGGACAAGAAGGGTGGCGACATCGACTCCAACAAGGAGGTGGTGTTCCGTTCAAAGGATCCTCAGAATCCTGCGAAGTTCTACCTGAACTCTGCCACTGCGCATCATCATTACAAGACCCAGTGGGTGACACTCGACGGTCGTAAGAACGGCAAGGTACAGTCGTTGAAGGCCGTTATCGTAGGTACGAAGGAGAAACCTCTGGGCACGAAGGCTGAGGCCAACCTGCGCACTATCAATCAGTTGATTGTGAACACAGCCCTCGAGGAGGGCCCTTGTCAGTTGCAGATGGGCCTGACACAGTTGCAGGAGGGAAGTGTCTGGAATACAATGCCACCTCACACGCACGGTCGTCGTATCGAGGCTTACTATTATTTCAATGTGCCTGAGTCACAGACCGTCTGTCACGTGATGGGTGAACCTCAGGAGAGCCGTGTGGTCTGGCTGCACAACGAACAGGCCATCATGTCACCTGAGTGGAGCATCCACTGTGCCTCTGCCACTTATTACTATACCTTCATCTGGGGTATGGCAGGTGAGAACCTGAACTACAACGACAAGGACAACATCCCCGTCATTGATCTTAAATAATCCAAAGTTTAAAGTTTAAAGACTAAAGAATATGGCTCCTGTACAAACAACAAAGATGTCCAACTTCCGCTGGATTATCTGTGCGCTGCTTTTCCTGGCAACCACAATCAACTATATGGACCGTCAGGTTCTGTCACTCACATGGAAAGACTTCATCGCTCCAGAGTTCCACTGGACTGATGGCGACTACGGTACAATTACCGGTATGTTCTCGCTGTTCTACGCCATTGCCAACCTCTTCGCAGGTAAGTTCATCGACTGGATGGGTACTAAGAAGGGTTACCTCATTGCCATCTTCGTATGGTCATTGGGTGCTGTGCTCCACGCTGGTTGTGGCTGGGTGGCTATGACAGTCGAGGGCTACGACTCTGTGGCTCAGTTGGGTCAGCTGACTGGAGATGCTGCTGTTGCCATCGCCACGATTTCCGTATGGCTCTTCCTCAGTTGTCGTCTGATCCTTGCTGTCGGTGAGGCAGGAAACTTCCCTGCTGCCATCAAGGCCACGGCAGAGTATTTCCCAAAGAAAGACCGTGCTTTTTCTACCTCCATCTTCAATAGTGGTGCCTCTGTTGGTGCTTTGGCCGCTCCTGCTACTATTCCTCTGTTGGCTCGTGCCTGGGGGTGGGAGATGGCGTTCATCATCATCGGTGCCCTCGGATTCATCTGGATGGGCCTCTGGATGTGGCTCTATGAGAAGCCCCGTCATAACAAGCGCGTGAATCAGGCTGAACTGAACTATATCGAGCAGGATAACGACCTTGCTGACGTACAGAACCGCGATGAGGTGAAGGAGGAGAAGACAATCCCATTCTTTGACTGTTTCAAGTACAAGCAGACTTGGTCGTTCCTCGTAGGAAAGTTCATGACTGATGGTGTATGGTGGTTCTTCCTCTTCTGGGCACCAGCCTACTTCTCTGACCAGTATGGCTATACCTCTGACTCTACGATGGGTATTCTGCTGATCTTCACGCTCTATGCCATTGTGACCATCCTCTCGATCGGCGGTGGTTATCTGCCGACATACTTTGTTGATAAGAAAGGCATGAATCCTTATCTGGGCCGTATGCGTGCGATGCTGATCTTTGCCTGCTTCCCGTTGTTGGGTCTGTTTGCACAGCCGCTGGGTATTTATAGCCCATGGTGGCCAGCCATCCTGATTGGTCTGCTGGGTGCCGGTCATCAGGCTTGGAGTGCCAACCTCTTCTCGACTATCGGTGATATGTTCCCGAAGTCAACCATTGGTACAATTGTAGGTCTTGGTACGATGGCGGGTGGTATCGGTTCGATGTCCATCAACAAGGGATCTGGTATGTTCTTCGACTGGGCGGCTGCTCAGGGTGCTAACTTCCAGTTCTTCGGCTTCGAAGGCAAGC
>JAEENF010000158.1 GCA_016283605.1 Prevotella sp. | reverse complement strand
GCAGAGGCTGCGGCACTGATTAAGAATGGCGATCACATCGCCATGAGTGGCTTCACACCAGCCGGTGTGGCCAAGGCAACAACCAAAGAGTTAGCAAAAATCGCTGTGGCTGAACATGAGGCCGGCCGTGAGTTCAAAGTGGCCATCTTTACAGGTGCCTCCACGGGACAGTCGACCGATGGTGACCTGGCCAATGCACAGGCTATCCTCTACCGTGCCCCCTACACCACGAATCCCGACTTCCGCAAACACGTGAACCTTGGTGAGATTCCCTACAACGACTTGCACCTGAGTCACATGGCACAGGAGTTGCGCTATGGCTTCTATGGTGATGTCGACTGGGCTATCCTTGAGGTGTGTGACATCGAAGAGGTGGGCAACGACTATCACGTCTATCTGACCGCTGCCGGTGGTATCTCTCCGACGGCTGCCCGTCTGGCTAAGCACGTCATCCTGGAGCTTAACAGCTTCCACAATCCCAATGCGAAGTTCATCCACGATGTGTATGAGCCCCTGGATCCTCCTTACCGCAAGGCTATCCCCATCGAGCATGTCGGCGACCGTATCGGTAAGCCCTACGTGAGCATTCCCAAAGAGAAGGTGGTGGGTGTCGTGGAGTGTAACATCCCTGACGAGGCCCGTGCCTTCAAGGACAGCGACCCTGTGACCGATAAGATCGGATTCCTGACGGCTGAGTTCCTCGTAGAGGAGATGCACAAGGGTCGTATCCCCAAGGAGTTCCTGCCCCTGCAGAGTGGTGTGGGTTCAACGGCCAACGCCATCCTTGGTGCACTGGGCGAGGACAAGCACGTGCCCGACTTCAATATCTATACGGAGGTCATCCAGAACTCCGTGATTGAGATGATGCTCAACGGTCGTGTGAAGGATGCTTCAGCCTGTTCGCTGACCGTCAGCAACGAGTGCCTGATGGATGTCTACGACAACATGGACTATATGAAGCAGCACCTGACCCTGCGTCAGAGTGAGATCTCTAATTCACCTGAGATCATCCGTCGCTTAGGTGTCATCGCCATCAATACCGCTATCGAGGCCGACCTCTACGGCAACGTGAACTCTACGCATATCAGCGGCACGAAGATGATGAACGGTATCGGCGGTTCTGGTGACTTCATACGTAACGCGTACCTATCTATATTTACATGTCCCAGTGTGGCCAAGGGTGGCGTGATCTCTTCGATCGTACCCTTCGTGAGCCATCAGGATTCTTCAGAGCACGATGTGAACATCATCGTCACAGAGCAGGGTGTAGCCGATCTGCGTGGCAAGTCGCCTGCACAGCGTGCGGAGATTATCATCGAGAACTGCGCACATCCCGACTACAAGCAGTTGTTGTGGGACTACCTGAAGATCTCGAAGATGGGACAGACGCGTCACAACCTGCCTGCCGCCTTCGCCATGCACGACACGCTGGCGCGCAAGGGCGACATGAAGTTGACTGATTTTTCTGAATATATTATGCACTAAAGCATCATAAAGCGCAAACAATAATCTGCTTTTTATGCAACGCGATGCGTAGCGTGAAAAGCCTTTAAATAGCCACTATCTCGAAAAGGATAGTGGCTATTTTGTGTTAATGTTTTATAATTATGAGATAGCCTTTTTTACGTTTTACCTAGTAAAACGTCAAATTTATACCTACAAAAACTATAAAACAAAATGCTAGAGATGAAGAGACTATTATTTGTCCTTACAGGAATGTTGGCGACTTCTGTCAGCCAGGCGCAGGATTTGCAACTCAATGACCTCGATTATTTTGAGCGGCAGGGTGTGAACGTATTAGTGTTCAGCAACAGCTTTAACGGCGGGTTCAATGACGAGAAGAACTCAGGTATCGAAATCATTCATCATGGTGTCAGAACCGTACAAGGCGGTGCTGTCCGGTTGAATAACACACCGGAGCAGTGGGATCTTGTGCCTAAGATGACGAACCGCAGGGTGGACCGTGAGAACGGCAGTATCGAAGTGGGTTTGCGCTACGATGACTACGACTTCGATAGTCGTGTGGTGGTCACGGCGAAAGGCAAGGCTGTGGAGATAGCCGTCTACCTGGATAAGCCCGTGCCTGAGAAGCTTGCCGGTGAGGCTGGTTTCAACATCGAGTTCCTGCCATCGCAGTATTGGCTGAAGACCTTCCTGATGGACGGACGCCTGAATCGTTTCCCACGCTATGCAACCAGTCAGACCATCACGCGACCGAACAGCGAGAAGCCCAGACAGTTCAAGGGCTTCAAGACCTACGATGATCGTGGTACTGACCGTTTCGTTGATCCGCTGCCTTTGGAGACGGGACATCAGATGATTGTGGCTACGGATGACCCTTCGCGCATGATCAGGATCACGAGTGAGGATGCCGAACTGAAACTCTTCGACGGGAGGATGCTGGCGCAGAACGGTTGGTTTGTGCTGCGGAGTGTGTTACCGAAGGGCAAGACTGGCAAGGTGGTGACCTGGACCGTGGAGCCCAATGCCATCGAGAACTGGATTCGTGAGCCGAATATAGGTTTCTCGCAGATCGGATATATCCCTGAGCAACCGAAGGTGGCCGTGATTGAATTGGACAAGAAAGACCGCATGTTATCTACGGCCTCGCTGATGCGTATTAATACCGACGGTTCGACGACAGAAGCTTTCAAAGGTGATGTGAAGGCGTGGGGGCCTTATTTTAAATATAATTATGTGAAGTTCGACTTCTCGGCGGTGAAGGAGCCCGGTGTCTATTATATCCAGTACGGCAATACGAAGACGAACGACTTCCTTATCGATGCGCACGTCTATGATAAGATCACCGATGCGACGACGGATGTGTGGGTGCCGATCCATATGAACCACATGTATGTGACCGAGGGCTATCGCACTTGGCATGGAGAACCCTTCAAGGAGGGTTATCTGCAGGCGCCTGAGAGTGACCACTTCGATTTGCATCGTCAGGGCCCGTCGACAGATACGAAGTACAAACCGCTGGAACTGATTCCGGGTTTGAATGTGGGTGGTTTCTTCGATGCCGGCGACTTCGACATCGAGACAGGATCGAACATCAACGTTGTACAGAACCTTATCCGTGCTTGGGAGTTGTTTAAGCCACAACGCGATGAGACCTTTGTTTCGCAACAGCAGCGTTATGTGGATCTGCACCGACCCGACGGCGTGCCTGATATTTTGCAGTTTATCGAACATGGCGTGCTAAACCTTGTGGCTCAGGCTGAGCAGATCGGGCACATGGCTTCGACGCTCTCGAACAGTATCCTGGATAACTATCACCATCTCGGTGATGCTGCGAGCATCACGGACGGTCTGCATTACGATCCTTCGCTGAAGCCTTACGAGGTTAGTGCCGACGGTAAGCGATCGGGTACGCCTGACGATATGTGGGCCTTCACCAATCGCAATCCGAGCCTTGACCTTCAGGCTGCAGGTGTATTCACCTCTGCTGCCCGTGTCCTGAAAGGCTACAACGATGAATTGGCCGAGCGCGCACAGAAGCAGGCTGATCGTCTGCGTAAGGAAGCTGAATCCCTGATGGCGCAGCGTCGTGGTCGCAGGAATGCCCAGGCTGAAGCCGATTACGACTGGCTTACCGGTACTGGCGACGGTAACTACCGCAATGTAGCCCGTAATCTGCAGACTATGCTTGACAGCATACCCATGAAAGACGCTGCCTACAAAGAGGGGCTCCGGCCTGCCGTTCAGCAGTATGCTGACTACATCCGTAGCTTCGACACCCAGAATCCTTACGGCGTACCCATCGGTCTGGGTAACTGGGCGGGTGTGAATGCGGTGCTGAACTTCGGCATCACCGTAAACTATGCCCATATCTATTTCCCCGATATTGTGAAGAAGGATGAGGTCTATCGTGTGGCAAATTGGCTCTACGGTTGTCATCCTTACCATAATTATTCGTTTGTGGCCGTTGTGGGTGCCACGCGACCGAAGCAGGTGTTCTATGGTAATAACCGTGCAGACTTCTCGGCCATTCCTGGTAATGTGGCACCAGGTCTGCTGTTCCGTAAGCCTGATCATTTCGAGAACTATGATGACTGGCCCTTCCTCTGGGGTCAGAACGAGGGAACGATTGCTGGAAATACTCAGTACATCATCTTTGGCTCTGCGCTGAAAAATATAGTAAATGAGAAATGAGGTATGTTGATGACATTGTTAGGCAGAAAATAAGAGTAAATATATGAGAAAGGTTGTTATTTTGATGATGGCGTTGGTGACGGCGGAGATGGCGACGGCACAGACGTTTAAGCTGAATGAGGCTGGCTATTTCAATGCAGGAGGTACTGACGTGATGGCTTTCAGTGATTTCTATCCAGAGGGTCATCAGGGAGGTGTGTGTGTCATTATGAACGGCAAGCGTATCGCTACCAACGGTGATATCCGTATGGAGGCGACACCTGGACAGTGGCAGCCCGTACCTAAACAGTTAAGTCGGAAGGTGGAGAACGGGCGTATCACGACGACGCTCTGCTACCCCGACTCGTCGCGTCACATGACGGGTTTCAATCCGATGGTCTATCCTGACTATCACGTGAATTACACCGTCAACGTAGAGCCTCAGGGCAATGGTATACTGGTCACCGTCGATCTCGACAAGCCTGTGCCCGACTTCCTGCTCGGAAAGGCAGGCTTCAACCTGGAGTTCTTCCCTGGCGAGCTGTTTGGCAAACCGTGGGTGATGGACCAGACGGGAGGCATCTATCCTCAGCAGCCTAACGGGCCGTTGTTGCAGGTGGCGACGAACCGCGGTCACGACGGCGATTACTTCACCTCGCAGGCCGCACCCTCGCGTGGCGGATTCCCGTCTGCACCTAAGCAGAAGGCAAACCTTGCACAGCTCGACGGTGAGGGCTATAGTCCGTTGCGTGCCGATGATATCATCGCCGAGCCTTACGCCGTGGGTCGTATCTTCATCTCCCGTCCCGATGCCCCCTCACAGAAGCTGAGGGTGGAGTCGTTCACGGGCGACCTGAAACTCTACGACGGACGTATGAACCACAATAACGGCTGGTTTGTGCTGCGCAGTGAGATTGCGAAAGGTGCCACGAAGGGTGCCGTGCGCTGGCTGATTACGCCCGAGGTAGATAAGGACTGGCGTTATCCTGCCGTCATCCAGACTTCGCAGATCGGTTATACGACGAGACAGCCTAAGACGGTGGTCATCGAGACTGACCCACGTGACACGGCTGTGGGACACGCCGATCTGGTACGTATCGATGCCAACGGTGAGCAGTCCGTCTGTCGTGTGGAGCCTAAGGTCTGGGGACAGTTCCTGCGCTACCGCTATCTGACGGCCGACTTTAGTGAAGTCACTGAGCCGGGGCTCTATCAGGTGAAGTATGGGCAGAGTGTCTCGAGTGTCTTCCGTATTGCCGATGATGTCTATGAGCGTGGCGTGTGGCAGCCTGTCATCGAGTATTTCCTGCCTGTGCAGATGTGTCACATGAGGGTTTCGGAGAAGTATCGCATCTGGCATGATGCCTGTCACATGGATGATGCCCTGATGGCGCATGTGGGAAACCATATTGACGGCTACGACCAGCAGCCCGGTCTCTCGAAATATGCAGAGGGAGAAAAGGTGCCGGGTGTGAATGTCGGCGGTTGGCACGATGCCGGCGACTTCGACCTTCGTGTGGAGTCGCAGGCCGGGGAGGCCTATATCCTCGCACTGGCCTATGAGCAGTTCCATCCGGAAATTGATGCGACGGCTATCGACCAGCAGCGGCATCGTGTGGAGATCCATGAGCCCGACGGTAAGAACGACATCCTGCAACAGGTGGAGAACGGTGCACTGACCGTTGTACGCAGTTATCAGGCGCTTGGTCGGCTGTATCGTGGTATCATCTGTAACTCGTTGCGCCAGTATGCCATGCTTGGTGACGCGGCAGCAATGACCGACGGTATCATCGGCAATGACGACGACCGTTGGATCTTTACCGAGGATAATCCCATGCGTGCCCTCTCTACAGCGGCACAGTTGGCAGGTGCCGCCCGTGTACTTCGGGGATTCAACGACGAACTGAGCTATGAGTGTCAGCAGATTGCTGCTGATATCTATCATCAGACGGAAGTGTCAGGGATGATGGCGGGCATGAAGCTTCAGGCTGCCGTAGAACTGTATCTGACGACGGGCGAGGCAGAGTATCTCGATGTCGTGCTGAGTCAGCAGGAGCAGATCGTAAGGAGCGTAGGCCGTTCGGCCTGGTTTATCGCCCGTGTTGCCAAGGAACTGGAAACCAAGAAAGACAAACGCAGTCGTCAGTTTGTTGCCGCCTATCGCAATGCCCTCATGGGCTATAAGACTCAGCTTGATCAGCAGGCGGCAGAGACACCTTACGGTGTACCCTATCGTCCGAGTATCTGGGGTGCAGGCTGGGACATCCAGCGCTTTGGATTTGAGTATTATTTCCTTGCGGCAGCTTATCCCGACATTTTCCCGAAGGAGACCGTTTATAATGCCTTGAACTTCGTGTTAGGTTGTCATCCAGGCAGCAATACCGCTTCCTTTGCTTCGGGTGTGGGGGCTAAGTCGGCTACGGTGGCATACGGTCTGAATCGTGCGGATTGGTCGTATATCCCTGGTGGCGTGGTCTCTGGTACGGCGCTGATTCGTCCAGACTTCCCTGAACTGCTCACCTTCCCCTTCCTATGGCAGCAGACGGAGTATGTGCTCGGTGGCGGATCGTCGCACTATATGTTCCTCGTTTTAGCAGCAAAAAATATTTAAAGGTAAAAAGGTAAAGAAGTAAAAATATGAAGGATTTTAATTACTATGCACCGACGGAAGTGGTGTTCGGTGAAAAGAGTGAGGAGCAGGTAGCTGTCCTCGTGAAGAAATATGGTGGCACGAAAGTGCTGGTACATTATGGTGGAAAGAGTGCTGTCAAGTCGGGATTGCTCGATAAGGTCTGCGGATTGCTGAAAGAAGGCGGTGTCGAGTTTGTTACCCTCGGTGGTGTCGTGCCTAATCCCCGTCTATCGTTGGCGCAGAAAGGTATCGAACTCTGTCGTCAGGAGGGTGTCGACTTTATCCTCGCTGTGGGTGGCGGTAGTGTCATTGATTCGTCGAAATGTATTGCTTATGGCGTACCCTATGAGGGTGATGTCTGGGACTTCTATCTGGGTAAGGCTCAACCTGAGAAGATGTTGCCTGTAGCCTGTGTGCTTACGATTCCCGCTGCCGGCAGTGAGATGAGTGAGGCATCGGTAATCACTAACGAGGAGGGCGATGTAAAGCTTGGCTACTCGAATAACCTCTCCCGTCCTAAGTTCGCCATTATGAATCCCCGTCGCACCTTTACATTGCCTCCTTATCAGACGGCAGCCGGTGTGACCGACATGATGATGCATACCATGGAGCGTTATTTCACCAAGGATGACGATATGGAATTCACGACCGACATCGCTGAAGCTATGCTGCGCTCAATCAAGGATGCCGTATTTGCCGTATTGAAGAATCCTGAGGACTATCGCTACCGTGCACAGATCATGTGGGGTGGCAGTCTGATGCACAACGGACTTACGGGCTGTGGTGTCGCTGATGACTGGGCCACGCACCAGTTGGAACATGAACTGAGTGGTATGTTTGATGTCACTCATGGTGCAGGACTTGCTGCTATCTGGCCATCGTGGGCACGTTATGTGATGCATGAGAATCTGTGTCGCTTCGTGCGCTTCGCTGTCAATGTGATGGGTGTGCCCAATGACTTCACGGATCCCGAGGGCACTGCCCTGAAGGGTATTGAGGCCATGGAGCGTTTCTACCACGCTATAGGTATGCCCATCAACATCAAGGAACTCATCGGTAAGGATATTTCTGATGAGGAGATCAAGGAAATGACCCGTAAGTGCAGCCGTGACTACACCTCGACCTGTGGCTGTCTGAAAGTGTTGAAGGCCGAAGATATGGAATCCATCTATAAAATGGCAAGAGGGTAAAATGCGAGTTGGAATCATAGGAACGGGATGGATTGCCGAGAAGGCGGCCATCACCTTAAACGGATTAGACACCTGCGAAGCCTACGCTGTGGGCTCGCGGAAGAAAGAGACGGCCGAAGCCTTCGCGGCGAAATGGAACATCCCGAAGGCCTATGGCTCATACAATGAACTGCTGGCCGACCCTGACGTCGACTTGGTGTATGTGGGCACACCTCATTCCCATCATTACGATGTGACACGCGAGGCGATTCTCGCAGGTAAGCCCTGTCTCGTGGAGAAAGCCTTTATGGCTAATGCCCGACAGACGAAGGAGATCCTCGACCTTGCCCATGAGAAGAAAGTCTTTATTGCTGAGGCCATCTGGACACGTTACCAGCCTGTCGTTGCTACCATGCGACAGCTTATTGCCGACGGCCGTATAGGAACGCCGCACCTGATCACTGCCACGCTAGGCTATTCGATGGGTAATAAACCCCGTATCATGCGTCCCGACCTCTGCGGTGGTGCCTTGCTCGACCTCGGTGTCTATGCACTGAATTTCGTGCGTATGTTTACGGATAGCGATATTGTCAGCATCGACGGTCATTGTGTGAAATCTGATACGGGTATGGATCTTACCAATGCCATTACCATTATTTTGAAAGATGGTATCCTCGCTAATGTGCAGAGCTCGGCGCAGTGTGTAGGTGACAATATCGGTGTCATCGCAGGTACCGAGGGTAACCTCATCATCGACAATATCAACAATCCGCAGACGATTACTGTGAATGGTCCGGATCGTACCTATGTAGAAACCATCCGCGTGCCGCAGCAGATCACGGGTTACGAATACCAGTTCCTCGCCTGTCGTGAGGCCCTTGCAGAGGGATTGCAGGAGCCTCGTGAGATGCCGCATGCCGAGACGCTCTATATCATGCAGCTCATGGACGGGCTGCGTCAGAAGTGGGGCGTAAGGTATCCGATGGATAGTTGAGAGTTGACAGTTAAGAGTTATGATATGAAGAAGCGCAGAAGAATAGTGTTAGTGGGCGTTGCGATGGTATTCAGCATTGGAGTTCAGGGACAACTGTACCCGACAAAGTTGCTGGAACATGAGCAGCAGATAGATAATATCATCAGGAGTATGACGCTCGAAGAGAAGATCGACATGCTTCATGGTAAGAATATGTTCTCTTCGGCGGGTATTCCTCGTCAGGGTATCGCCGATATGGAGTATGCCGACGGTCCCTTCGGCATCCGTGAGGAGATGGAGCCTCATTCCTGGAACTCCGCCCATCTGACGACGGACTCGGCCACATTCTTCCCCACGGGTTCGGCGTTGGCTGCTACATGGAGTATGGAGTGGGCTTACGCATACGGGCGGGGTATGAGCCGTGAGGCGCGGCTGAGGGGTAAGGACATGATTCTCGGCCCTGCTATCAATATTCAGCGCATCCCCACAGGTGGTCGCACCTATGAGTATCTGAGTGAAGACCCCTTGTTGAGTGGCATGCTGTCGGTGGCTTATACGAAGGGCGCACAGGAGGATGGTACGGCTGTCTGTCTGAAACATTATGCACTGAACAATCAGGAAGACTATCGTGGTTTTGTCGATGTACACATCTCTGACCGTGCCATGCATGAGATCTATTTGCGACCCTTCGAGATGGCTGTCCGCGAGGCAGATGCCTGGGGAGTGATGGCAGCGTATAATAAGGTCAATGGGCGTTGGTGTTCCGAGAATGAACCGCTGCTCACCACCATTCTGCGTCGGCAGTGGGGATTTCCAGGCATGGTCATCAGTGACTGGGGCGGTGTCCACTCCACGGTGGATGCCGTAACCGCAGGAATGAATGTCGAAATGCCGGGAAATCGTTTCTTCGGTCAGGCGCTGCTCGACTCTGTGAAAGCAGGAAAGGTGAGCGAGGACGTCATCAACCAGCGTGTACGTGAGATTCTGCGAGTGCGTCTGACGGTGAAACCCGTCGCAAGAGAGGAAGCCAACAAGAAGCCTGTGGGTAATGACGATGAGATGCTGACGGCCCTGCAGGTGGCACGGCGCAGCATTGTGCTGCTGAAGAACGAGCCCATTGTCGGGAAGCATGCCCTGAAGGCGGCGAAGAACCAACCCTGGCCCTTGCTACCCATCAACCTGACATCTGTAAAGCGTATTGCCGTCATTGGTGAGAATGCTATGACGAAGATGGCGCTCGGTGGAGTGGGTGCCGGTGTCAAGACCCGCAAAGAGATTACGCCTCTCGAGGGGTTGCAGGCCGTACTCGGTGGTGGGAAGATAATCACCTACGCGCCAGGCTACAAGAGTTTCGACAGAGATAGCCGTAACAAGCGTCAGAGTCCGCAGCAGCCTGGTGACCCTGCCCTCATGGCTGAGGCCGTAAAGGTGGCTCAGGAGGCCGATCTTGTGATCTTCTTTGCTGGTGACAACCGTGAGGTCGAGACCGAAGGCTCCGACCGCAAGAGCATTACCCTGCCCTCAGGACAGGACGAACTGGCCCAAGCCCTTGCAAAAGCGAATCCTCGTCTGGTGACGGTCATCGTCGCCGGAGGCCCCGTGGATGTCAGCACGGTCAGCGCCGTTTCTCCCGTCCTTATCGTCTCATGGTTCAATGGTTCGATGGGCGGTCTGGCGTTAGCTGAAGTGCTTGCGGGAAATACTACGCCCTCCGGTAAGTTGCCGATGACGTGGCCGAAGAAACTCGAGGATGTGCCCGCTTATGCTACAGGTACCTATCCGCAGAATGTCGCTAACAATAATCAGGGCGATATTTTCGTCGATATCATCCGTAACCGCAGTAATGACCGCCGTCAGCAACTCGTCGCCGACTATGCCGAGCAGGATCTCGTGGGTTACCGTTGGTATGACAGTAAGGGTGTAACTCCGGCCTATCCTTTCGGTCACGGGCTTTCTTATGCGACTTTCGAATATAGCGACCTGAGAGTTTCGCCCACGGCCGACGGTCTCGATGTCAGTTTCACGTTAGCCAATAACTCCCAGTTCGAGGCCGAAGAGGTGGCACAGATCTATGTCTCGCGCCCCGCATCAAGTATCGAACGTCCTGTGAAGGAACTGAAAGGCTTTAAGCGCATAGCTCTGAAGCGCGGTGAGCACAAGGCCGTGACGATTCCTCTACGGTGCTCTGACCTCTGCCATTGGGAGGAGTCCAGTCAGTCCTGGAAGTTAGAGCCCGGAGAGCTGACCGTCCACGTCGGCGGCTCGTCAGCACAATTGCCATTAAGTCAGACAACAACTATCAAATAATTGTAGGCTGAAGCCTCGGATGTTGAGAATTTATAAGACGGATAATAAAGAGGACCCAGATGGTTGGACTCTCGCCTAAACAGTTTTCACACTACTTTAAGATGCTATACAATAGCACGCCAACAGACTATCTGAAGAAGTAATAATATTTTAAAACAAACAGATATGATAAGTAAAATGATGAGCAGAATGCTTTTAGTAGGAGCAGCCGTTTTGGCCACAATGCCTGTTATGGGAAAAGGCAAGTATCAGAATTTCAAGGTGTCATCGTATATCCGTGCGCAGGATGTGGCGCGGATGGCAGATGAAAAGTTCCTCAATGCGACGTGGGAGACCGTGAGCTCACAGGTAGACCTCGATAAGATCTACCTCGAGACCCACCGTGACGCGTTCACCGTCGATGAGAAGACCATGCAGAAAGTGAAGAAGTTCTTCCTGTCGAAAGGCCTTGAGGTGGGCGGTGGTATTACCTACACCCGCTCGGAGCCTAAGGACTTCGAAACCTACAGCTATGCCCGCGCCAACGAGCGCCAGACTGTGAAAGAAGTTGCAGAGTTCACCGCGAAACTCTTCGACGATTTCATCCTCGACGACTTCTTCTTCATCGACTTGAAGAACGATGATGAGATTGCCGCCAAGGGCACGAAAAGCTGGACGGAATACCGTCTGCGCCTCATGGCCGATGCCGGTCGCGAACTCGTCGTGGAACCAGCGAAGAAAGTCAACCCGAAAGTGAAGGTCATCATCAAGTATCCTAATTGGTATGACCACTTCCACGGTCTCGGCTTCAACCTCGAGGAAGAACCCCTCTATTTTGACGGCATCTGGACAGGTACCGAGACCCGTGACCCAGGCTCGGCGCAGCACTTGCAGAACTATCTCAGCTATAACATCATCCGCTACTTCGACAATATCGCACCTGGCAAAAATGGCGGTGGCTGGGTGGATGCCGGCGGCATCAACATGAGCATGGACCGTTACGCCGAACAGCTTCATCTGACGATGCTGGCGAAGACCCCCGAGATCATCCTCTGGAACTACATGCAGCTCCACGACGTGAAGATTCAGCCTGAGATGATGCGTAGGGCGTGGCAGGATGCCGGCGGCAACAGTTTCCGTTACGACGAGATGGTGGCACCCTTCACGAAGAACGGCAAGAGCGTCACGCCCACGACGATGGCCCGTTTCGCCAGTGTCACCCTCCAGCAGACCGATGCCCTTGTAGGTAAGCTCGGCCGTCCCGTCGGAATCGCCAGTTACAAACCCTGGCACTCCTCCGGCGAGGACTTCCTGCAGAACTACCTCGGTATGATCGGACTGCCGATGGACATGTACCCCCAGTTCCTCACCGACCGTCAGCAGATTCTCCTCACCGAGCAGGCCGCGAAAGACCCGCAGATTGTGGAGAAGATCAAGGCCCAGCTCCGTAAGGGTGGCGATGTCATCGTCACCACCGGACTTCTGAAAGCCATTCGCGAGGAGCTCGCTGATGTCTGCGAACTCTACTGTGGCGACCTGAAGGCCATCGTCAACGACTTCGGCTGGCAGGGCAAGTCCGAGCGTGAGTTTATCATCCCGCAGGTGAAGTACTTCACCAACGATGCCTGGGAGGTGGTCTCCGCAGGCCGTCCGCTCAATGGTGGTGTCTCCGGCTATCCCATCCTGCTGCGTAACACCTACTCCAAGGGCACCCTCTTCGTGCTCACCATCCCCGACGACTTCGGCAACCTCTACGACTATCCCGCACAGGCCCTCAACGTCATCCGCCGTACCATGAGTCTCGATGCCGGGGCTTATATCGAAGGTCCCTCGAAGGTAGCCCTCTTCCCCTACGACAACCGCACGCTCGTCGTCGAGAACTTCAACGATGAGGCCGTCTCGGTGAATGTCATCATCAACGCGAAGGTGTCGTCGCTGCGCAACCTCCTCACCGGCGAGACCCTCCAACCCCAGGAGGAACAGTCCGCCCCGAACCGTTACTTTCGTGGCCGCTATTTCAGCCACCATGGCGCTACTGTCTTCGCCCTCAAGCTCCCCGCCCACAGCTACATTGGACTGGAATACTAATTCTTCTTAAAGATCAGCGGTTCCGCGCTGCGTTTCGATATCAGATCGAAGATTCCTCGTAAGGTGTCATAGTTCTTTTCAGAATGTGACACCTTATTGATGTTAAACAGATATCTTACACGGGTCATCTTTTCAGAAGTGGTGGTGACCAGTCGGCCTTCGATGCCTTTATCAGGCGTCGTGGCAACGATCTTCCAAGGTTCACTCTCCAACACGTAACCCTCGGGCAGGGTGATGTCGATTGTCATCTGCTCAGAGAGCTCTGATGGGAACTCTACGGGCATGATTCTCGTCTCGGCAGTAAACGGGTTCTTCTCTATCGGAGCGGTGTAGAAGGGGTTGATATAGATCTTGTCGTCCTTCACTTCGCCTTGTTTGGTGAATGCCACCTCCTCTTTGGTATCTAAAGTCTTGTTGAGAGTGGTCTGTGTCCCCGTGAGCTTCCCATCGGCATCGAGCACGGCAACGATAGTAGTAGCCGTCTGTGCACGTGATATCTTTTGGAGGTTCACCCATGTGCTACCCTTGCCCTTGGCAATCAGACGTGCTTTCTCCACCTGTAGCACCTCTGGCAGCGCATTCAGGTGTCCGGCCTTCGATGAGGCATCGATATAGGCCAATGCCCCATTGCTGTATTTGATGCCCACCACATAGGTCGACAACTTGCTGAGCGAGGGGAAGTTATAGGGTAGCAGTCCCTTGTTGCGCTCACGGAGCACAACGGGATAGGCCTGCAACCCCGCATCGCAAAGCGACTGGATCAGTAGCATGTTGATATCGGCATTGGTGCCCTCGCCTTTCTTTAGTGTTTCACTGGTGTTCTCAGGATGTATTTCGTATTTTCCGTTCCATTTTACGTGGTTCAAGACCTGACGACAAACCTCTGCCGCCCGTTCTTGTTCGTTGGTGATGTCTTTTACTTTAGCAGTCTCCAGAGTCTCGCGCAGCGGACTGTGGTTGGCTGTCTGTTTGCCAAAGTCATCATCGTCGAGCAACATTTCGTCAATCTGTTCCCAAGTCTTGGCATAGTCCATCTGGTTCATGCCTGGCAGACGGTAGGTCTTCAGTTCGGCTGTGATGCCTGCACAGTGGTCTTGAATATTCCACACATAGTCGTCCTTCGGCATACCTTTCAGGTTGCGGCCGGTATAGACGTAATGGTTGGTGTTTACAGTCATAGGATTAGCCAGTGGGTCGCTGACCACCTTGAATTTCAGACTTCCCATCGTACAGGTATATGTCAGACGCTGGATGCCGTGATCCTCGATATTAAAAATCAGGTAGTTAGGAATATTCATATCCAGTTTTGCATAGACCACGGGTATCTCGCCTTGGGCATACCAGTCGCGCAATGTCCAGAATAACTGACTGTGGATATTGTACTCGTATTCGATCACCGTACCCTCTTTTACGTTAGGAACGGTAAACTCCACTTGATAGTTCTGTTCGTCAATCTTTGTCGTTACGATGTCACTTTTCTTCAGCGATGTCTTCACCACCTTGCCACCTTCCTGGTTGAAGGCCGTGGCCTTGATACTCTCCACCATCTCATCAGCACTGGCGTCAAAGATTTGTTCAGTCATAGAGACGCCCTCTCCCTCGAAATAGGAGTCGGAACTACCTCCAGGTTTTGGAAGTGACATGGCTGTGATTTTCGAGCCACCGATGTTATATGCTGACATGTTCTTCTGGAAAGGTACGACAACCTTCGCAAAGCGGGCGCCACTAGGTTTCAGCACCTTGATGCGGCACTTCTCACGATAGTCCACCAAAAAGCTGGTGGTCTGCACGGTATATTCCACATCCGTCAGACGACACAATACTACGGCCTCAGCGTCAGGCTCAGCCTCGTAAATCGTCATCTGCATTTCTTCCTTGGTGGGTTTGCCGAATTTCAGATTGACGTTGTCCTGTGCCATAGCCACTTGGCACATCATCGTCATAAAAAGGAATAGTTTTAATACGTTAAGTTTCATTTTGTTACACTTTGTTGATAGTCGATGCAAAGATACGACATTTCATCGAAACTTAAAAGAAATTTAAGGAAAATTTGGTGGTTTGAGCGATTTGCTGTACCTTTGTGCCCAAAAACTGATTAGATTATGGATTCAAAACTGGTTATTTACAATACGCTGACGCGTCAGAAAGAGCGTTTCGAGCCACTTCACGCCCCCAATGTGGGCATGTATGTCTGTGGACCTACAGTATACGGTGATCCCCATCTGGGTCACGCACGTCCTGCCATTACCTTCGACCTGGTGTTCCGTTATCTGAAACACTTGGGCTATAAGGTGCGTTACGTCCGTAACATCACCGATGTAGGCCATCTGGAGCACGATGCCGATGAGGGTGAGGATAAGATTGCCAAGAAAGCGCGTGTGGAGCAGTTGGAACCCATGGAGATTGCCCAGTACTACACTAACCGTTACCATCAGTATATGGATGCGTTGAACGTGTTGCGCCCTTCTATCGAACCCCATGCTTCAGGTCATATTATCGAACAGCAGCAGTTGGTACAGCAAATCCTGGATAACGGTTTTGCCTATGAGAGCAATGGCAGCATCTATTTCGATATCGAGGCCTACAATAAGAAATTCAAGTACGGCATCCTCAGCGGACGCTCGTTGGAGAATATCAAGGATGCTTCGCGCGAAAACCTCGACGGTGTTGGCGAGAAGAAAAATCAGGCAGACTTTGCCCTTTGGAAGAAGGCACAGCCCGAGCACATCATGCGATGGCCATCACCTTGGAGTGACGGATTCCCTGGCTGGCACTGCGAGTGTACAGCTATGGGACGCAAGTATCTGGGTGAGGAATTCGATATCCACGGTGGCGGCCTCGACCTCGTGTTCCCACATCATGAGTGTGAGATTGCGCAGGCGCAGGCATCTATGGGGCATCCTGCCGTGAAATACTGGATGCACAACAATATGCTTACCATCAATGGTCAGAAGATGGGTAAGTCGTATAATAATTTCATTACCCTCGAGCAGTTCTTTACAGGCAATCATCCGCTATTGGAGAAAGCTTATTCACCCATGACCATCCGTTTCTTTGTTTTGAGTGCACACTATCGTGGTACCGTTGACTTCTCCAATGAAGCCCTCGTAGCCGCTGAGCGTGGACTGGAGAAACTGATGAACGCCATCAGCGACCTTGAGCGTATCCAGGTAAGTGACAAGTGCGATGCCGAGACCGAAAAGGTGGTGAAGGATCTGCGCCAGAAGTGTTACGACGCCATGAACGACGACCTCGCCACACCGCAGGTCATCAGTCACCTCTTCGAGGCCTGCACCGTCATCAATAAGCTCGTAGACCACAAGGCCACCATCTGTGCCGACTGCCTGAAGGAACTCTCCGAGACGATGCACCTCTTCGCATTCGACATCCTCGGCCTCTCGATGACTAATGGTCAATGTTCAATGGTCAATGGAGGAAACACTCGCGAGGAGGCTTTCGGAAAGGTTGTAGACATGGTGCTTGAGCTCCGTGCAAAGGCTAAAGCCGATAAGGACTGGGCCACCAGCGACAAGATCCGTGACGAACTTGCCGCCGCAGGCTTTGAGGTCAAGGACACCAAGGACGGCGTCACCTGGAAACTGAATAAGTGATTAGTGAAATACTAATCAGTATCCCTCGTTCTGTGTCAGATTGGGATTGAAGTCTATCATTCCTCCGGGAATGGGGAATACGGTGGTGTGCCCATCGCTCTCATCCACCTTTGCATCCCACTGGTCACCCATGAAGAGACTCTCATATTGTCCGAAACGGATCAGGTCCTGTCGTCGCCAACCCTCCCAGCACAGCTCCAGCAGACGCTCATCCAGCAGGTTTTGCAGGGTGAGGGGACGATCTGGTGCATCCACACGATCACGCACGGCATCGAAATATGCCTGTCCTTCCGCTGCCTGTCCATTACGCAACAAGGCCTCTGCCTGCATCAGCAGCACGTCAGAATATCGGAAGAGCACGATATCGTTGTCCATAAGTTTACCATCCTTCGTGGCGTTTTTGTCCACTATGTATTTGCCCATACGGGCACCGGCTGTTTCCAAGTAAGGACTGCCGCTCAGGTCGAGTTCTACCTCCCACGGCTTATATTCTAATATATTGCCGTTGCGGTCGAGTACGAGATGACTGTTATTATCGGTGACGACGCCTTCGTAGTAATTAAAAAGGAAGCGCTTGTCCTCTTCATCGGTGTCATAGCCGAAGATCTGAAGTGTGTGCTTGGTGGCGCAGGCACCGTTCTCACCCGTGAATCCGAAGGCTGCTGCATGACGATAGTGCCAGGAGCGGAAGTGGTACTGCATCTCGTTGTAATAAAGGTCCTTATCCATTGGGATGGTCCAGATATTCTCGCTGGAATTCTCGTTGTGTACCTCGAAATTATTGGTATAGATTGGCTCTAACTTGTAACCCGCATCCTTCAACTTCTCGCAGTAGAAGATGGTGGCTTCCCAGGCGTTCATCGTCTCACCTTCCACAGAAAACCTTATTGTGCTGCCGTCAGGACGATCTCCGTCTGTCCAGTCATCATCGGTATAGACCTCCGCATTCAGCATCAACTTTGCCAGCACAAAACAGGCAACGGCATTGGATACTCTGCCGTAGAAGTCGTCTTGTCTCGTACTTCTCCTTTGTGGGAGTTGGGATACTACCTGTTGCAGTTCGCTGGCCACGAATTTGAACACCTGGCTGCGGGGCATCTGTTCCAACTGACTCAGTGACGTCTTGGTGGTGGTGATAATCGGCACCCGTCCGAAGAGGTCCATCAGATACCAGTAATAGATAGCTCTCAGGGCGCGTACCTCAGCGGTATAGTCCAGATAGTCTGTTTCGTCCAACAGGTGCTGATGCGACTCCAACAGTTCCAGTGAACGGTTGCAGAGGGTGATCACCTTATAGAGATACGACCATGCATTACCGAGCATCGGGTGTCCCGGTGTCCAGTCGTGACGGTACAGCTCTTGCCAGATGCCACCGTCATACCAGTCTGTGCCGCGTGTGGGAATCATCGCCTCGTCAGAGCCGAACGTTTGCAGGTCATAGATGCCGCGACAGGTGCCTTGTAATCCTTGTCCGTCTGTTGCCCCACCGATATAGTTATAGAGCGTCGCTACGGTATTGCGGTACAACGCCCCGGCATCGGCATAAGCCTCTTCCTCCGGAATTTGGTCCTTCGGATTCTCGTCGAGAGAACAGGAAGAAAGTACAGTGAATAGTGAACAGTGAATAGTGAATAGTATTACACCATTCACCATGCGCCTTATCTTGTTTGTCCAGGTAATCATAATTATTAATCCTAAAATATTAATTAGAATTTGACGCTTACTCCCATGGTATAGCTCCGATACACCGGCATTGTGTTCTTGTCATCGATACCGAGCGAACCGTTGATCACGTTCGAATTGATCATTGGCGTCACACCGCTGTAACCCGTGATGGTAACCAGGTTGTTTACCGATACCGAGAGTCGCAGTCCCTGACAATATTTCGAGCGGATGGGCACGTTCCAGCCCAGCGTCAAGTAGTCGATGTTCACGTAGTCGCCCCGCTCCAGCCAGTAGTCGCTGATGGTCTGATCCTGTATGTTCTCCTTCTCCGCACCTTTCATGATGTTATAGTTGGGCAGCATCAGCATGTTCATACAGGTAAGGGCGGTACCGTTGTAGATATGATGTCCAAAAGCACCGTTCATGTGCATCGTCACGTCCCACTGCCGATACCTAAAAGCGACGTTCGCACCCATCGTGGCCTTCGGCATGGCCTGTCCGCAGATGTATTTCTCTTCCGACACGTCGTAGTATTTCGAACCGTCTTCTATGGTCACCAGTCCGTTGCAGTGGGGCAGCAGGAATACACCCAAGGGTTCTCCCACCATCTGCATCACCACATCGCTCGAGCCGTGGAAACCTGCACCGTAGAGTTCAGAGATGCACTTCACGCTGGGAGCCGTTAGGTGCTGACCGTTGTAGTCGCCGTCCAGTGAGAGCAGCTTGTTACGCTCGAAGGTCCAGTTCATGTTCACTGTCAGTTCCATCTCTTCCGTACGCAAGGGGGTGATACCGAATCCTATCTCCAGACCGCTGTTGCGCATTGATCCGAGGTTTGCCAACAGCTTATCGTAGGTGAATGGTGGCACCGGCACGTCATACACATAGAGTAAATCGGTGGTTTTCGAACGGTAGTAGTCCAGACTCATCACGATACGGCTCTGCCACAGGGCGAGGTCGAGACCTACGTTAAATGTGCGTTTGATCTCCCATTTCAGGTCGGGATTGGCATTACGGATGATACCCAGCGTCACCGTTGGCGCCCCGTTCACCGGCACGATACCATTAGGCTGTATTAGTTCCATCGAGTTGTACGAGTCAATACCCGCTTGGTTTCCCGATAGTCCGTAACCTGCGCGTAGCTTTGCATTGGTGATGAAGGTCAGTGGCTTCATCCATTTCTCCTTGCTGATAATCCACGCACCGCTGGCAGAGGGGAAGAAACCCCAGCGGTGGTTCTTACCAAACTTCGATGAGGCATCGCCGCGGGCATTTACCGTCAGCGTATATTTCTCATCGAAGGTATACTGTGCACGCAGCAGCACCGACTGCATGTGTGTCTCTGTATAGTGCGAGTCTGTACCGTCCCAGGGACGTGCAGAACCTGCCGTCAGTTCCTCATAGCCATAGGCATCGCTGGTGAATCCCGTCACGGTGGTGTGGAATTCCCTGCTCTTGTGCGTATTCTCCTCCGCCAGAGCCATCAGACTCAGTTCCGAATTGCCCGTCTTCAATAGGTAACTCAGCGAGACGTTTGCCAGTATCTCCTCGTTCTTCTCGTGGCCTCTGAAGGCCTCTCCGCGGTTCCACACCGTAGTGGGGTAGTAATGGGCATTGCTCACGTTGTTAAACGAATACGAACCGAATGCTCTCAGGTATAAGTCCTTGGCCAGTGTCACCTTCGCTTTCATGTGCAGGTTGAAGTGGCTGTTGTCCTCCTTCTGTTTCTTGTCCAGCAACGACATCGGGTTACTGATCCAAAGGGCCTCCGTCACCTGGTCATACGTACCGTCGGGATTTCTCTTGTCCGAGAGGGTAGGGATAAACGTGGCCGACGAGTAGAGCAGCTGCTGTTGCGAGGGCAGAAAGTCCACCTTTTGTGTCGATCCCACCATACCCAGATCCACTGCCAGATGGTTGTCGAAGGCCTGTTGCGAGATGTCGAGTTTGGCAATGAAATTACGGTAGCCCTGCGTCTTGATCACCGTCTTATGGTCGGTCACCGCCACTGAGGCACGGTAGTTAGCCGTCTCCGTACCTCCACCGAAGGCGATGTGATGACTCTGCACTAGTCCCGTGCGTTCAATGGCCTTGTTAAAGTCGGTGTCATAGCCTTTGTCTATATAGTTCACGCCCAGTTGCTGGGCCGCCAGCCGGAATCCTGTGGCATCGGTCATCTCCAGCCGTTTGTACACCTGCTCAAAACCGAAGTTACCGTCGTATGATATCTGAAACTTCTGACTCTTTCCCTTCTTCGTGGCCACCTCTATCACACCCGCTGCACCTCTCGAACCATACTGTGCCGTTTCCGAGGCATCTTTCAGAATGGTGAAACTCTCAATGTCCGAGGGGTAGATGGTCGATAGCGTTGCCAGGTCTGCCGTCACACCATCGATAATCACTAGCGGGTCGTTGCCACCCGTCAACGAGGTCGTACCTCTCACGCGCACGGCACTCACCATCGCCTCCTGATTACCACCGGTGGCCACCGTCACACCTGCTGATTGTCCACTTAGGGCATCGAGTGACGAAATCACCAGTCCTTTATTCATGCGTTCCTCTGTCACCTTGTCAATGGCACCCGACAGCGTCTTCCAGTCTGCCCGAGAGTATCCAATCTTCACACCTTGCGCCGTCGAATCCACACTGGCCTCCTGTGCCCAGGCAGTCATCACCACCCCCATCGCCAGTATCATCACCCATGTTCTCATAACAATTCATCTTTTCTTCTTGCTGCAAAGATAGATATAAAAATGCAAAGCGCAAAGAAAAAGCAGAAAAAAGACAATTAAATACAGAAAAATTCAATGTGCCTAGTTCGAAGCAGACACGACAAAACGGGGGAGTTCTACGGCGAGTGTCTGAGTTTTGAAGTCATCAAAGGACAGATAGTCGAGACCTTTGTAGGGACCGTCGGTGCCCCAGGAGTTCTTCATGATGAAATAAGGTTCGTTCCGATCGTTGTGAGCAATGCCCACGATGGCCATTGCATGACCGCGACTCTCCCAGCAGACCCCGTGATGCTGGCGCACGGCACGTAGGGTGGTAGCCAGCAAAGAGTCCATCGGGAGATTCAGAAAACGGTCATGTAGCCAGTTGTCGGGCACATTGAGAACCGTCTCTTTATAATAAGGTTCTTGCGATGTGGAGGTTAAGGCTACATATTCGTCGCGGGCACAGACGCTGCGGGCAAACTCTTGAGGTGTGTATTCAGCCCCCAACATAAACACGAAACGCGGTGCGGGGGTGTCGACAGAGCTCATGGCATTGTACCCCACGATGCCGTATTTGTGGATGAGTCGGATGAGTGTGGCGCCCATGCCACGACGGCTGGCTGGACACTGAGGCTCCTGCTCGATCATCTTCTCGATATAGTAAGGTGAGAGGTTGACGGAGTCGCCCCAGCTGAGGTGCTCGGTTTCGATGGCGGCGAGCATGGCGTAGATCCAGCAGGTTTCGCTGTTGCCCTGGTCCTTAATGGGCGTCATGCGATTGAGCAGGTCGTGGGTGAAGTGCTGTGGGGGCTGCTTCGCGCAACTGGCCATCAGAAATACCATAATCAAATAAATAATTCGTTTCATCGCTGCAAAAGTACTATTTATTTATGACAACTTGGACAACTTGGACATTTTTTTAACTGGCAAAAGGTCGAATGTTGTCAGAGTTGTCCAAGTTGTCGTTAAAAAATAGCCTATTTGTCTTTAGTTTCTAAAAAAAATACTACCTTTGCAGTTGGATATGAGAAAGATTGTATGTTTTCTTTTGGCCATAATGGTTGTCTTGGGTGTCTCGGCAGAGACGACAGGACGCAAAAAGGTTGCCGTCGTATTGAGTGGCGGCGGTGCCAAGGGTATGGCCCATATCGGTGCTCTGAAGGTGTTGGAGCGTGCGGGGATTCCTGTGGATATCATCACAGGAACATCGATGGGTAGTCTGGTAGGTGGTCTGTATGCTATCGGTTACGATGCGAACACCCTTGACTCGCTGGTGCGTGCACAGGACTGGAGCTATCTGCTCTCAGACCGTGAGAATATGAGTAGACAGAGTCTGGTGGACAGAAAGAAACAGAATACCTATATGCTCTCTACAGGTTTGACGTTGGGTAAGACCGTCGAGATGACCGGTGGCTTCGTCAAGGGCAAGAACATCGACATGCTGCTCCAGAAACTCTGTACGGGCTATACGGATTCGATAGATTTCAACCGTCTGCCGATACCCTTTGCCTGTGTGGCGACAGATCTGGTGACTTATACGGAATACGACTTCCACTCTGGTCGCCTGCCCCAGGCGTTGCGCGCCTCGATGGCCATCCCTGCAGTCTTTTCGCCTGTGCGCATGGGCGACATGGTGCTCGTGGATGGTGGTCTCCGCAACAACTATCCTGCCGACGTGGCCCGCGAGATGGGAGCCGACATTATTATCGGCGTCACTGTGACGGAACCTCCAAGGTCGGCAGAGAAATTGTCGAATACCGTTGCCATCGTCCAGCAGCTGGTAGATGTGAACTGTATGAATAAGCTCGACGATAACATCGCTATGACGGACGTTCATATCTGTGTGGATCCTAAGAGCTACAGTGCTGCCAGCTTTAACAAGGCCGCCGTAGACACGCTACTGCGATGGGGTGAGGAAGAGGCGATGAAGCACTGGGAAGAGTTGACGAAGATTGGTGGAGAGTTGGGAGCAGTAGCAAACTCTAAACTCTCAACTCTACACTCTCAAAACCCTTCACGGCGGCTGTCTGTGCTGACAGAGAAGGTCCGGTTGAAGGGCGTTGTATTCGAGAATATGACCGCCAGCGACGAGAAGTTCCTAACAGACAAGTTCCATCTGAACCGTCTGGACAGTATCAGTCCCCGTGAAGAGGCATTGCTGACCACGGCCATGCGTATGGACTTGTTTTATCGTATTGCCACCTCTCGACTCATTGAGGAGGGCGACGGCTATCGCCTCATCCTTACGGGAGGAAGCAGGAAGACCAGTCAGGTGAATGTGGGCTTCCGTTTTGATACCGAAGAGATCGTGGCGCTGCAGACGAATGTTAGTCTGCCGTTGAACAAGACGTTGCTCGTGAGTTCGGATATTACCCTGAGGCTAGGAAAACGTCTGATGGTAGGAGGAGAATTAATCTTACACCCCAAGACGCTGCATTTCACACGTCCAGCAATTTCTTATTTTTACCGTCATAACGACATGGACGTCTATTTGGAAGGCGAGCGTGAGTACAGTGTGCTCTACAACCACCATCAGCTGAACCTTGAGCCCGTGAACCTGAGTGTGCATAACTTCGACCTGAGGATGGGTGTGCGCTGGGACTATTTCCACTTCAGCAATAAGCTGCAGTCGAATCAGTCGCGAACGGTGGAGTTTGAGAATGACCACTATTTCAGTTATCGGGCGCAGTTGGACTTTAATTCTGAGGACGACTGGTACTTTCCCTCCCGTGGTGCCCGTTTCCATGCAGGATATGCTTTTATCACTGATAATCTGGCAAAGATGAAAGGTAAGGCAGGCCTGACGGATGTGAACGCCCACTGGCGCAAGTCACTATCGATGAACTCGCGCTTCACGCTGCAGACAATGCTGTACGGACGTCTAATTTTCGGCCCGGAGTTGCCGCATATCTTCGGCAATATCATGGGTGGCGACACCTTCGGACACTACGTAGAACAACAGGTGCCCTTTGCCGGTCTGGGACATTTGGAGTATGCCGAGCGACACTATCTGGCCGTGAGACTGCAGGCACAGCAGCGGTTGGGGAGTAACCATTATGTATTGCTGCGGACGTCAGTAGCCCAGCATGCTGAGCATATCGCCGACATCATGAAGACCAAGACGCTGATAGGTGTGCAGGGGGCTTATTATTACAAGACGATGTTCGGACCTCTGGGGGCGACGCTGGGTTATGCCAATCGCACAAAGAGTCCGTACTTTTATATCAATTTAGGCTACGTTTTTTAAGTGAATTGTGAAAGTGAAAAGTGAAGAGTTCGAGATCATGGCGCCGGTAGGCTCACGCGAGTCACTCACTGCAGCCATACAGGCAGGAGCCGACAGCATCTACTTTGGCATCGAAAAGCTGAACATGCGGGCGCATTCTGCCTCGGCGTTTACTATCGACGACCTGAAGGAGATGGCACAAACCTGTAGTGAGCATGGTATCAAGAGCTATCTGACAGTGAACACCATCATCTACGGTGAGGATATCCCTCTGATGCATGAGATCATCGATGCCGCGAAGGCGGCAGGCATCTCTGCCGTCATCGCTAGCGACGTGGCGGTGATGACCTATTGTAACAAAGTGGGACAGGAGGTGCATCTTTCTACGCAGCTGAACATCTCGAACATCGAGGCCCTGCGTTTCTACGCACAGTTTGCCGATGTTGTGGTGCTGGCGCGAGAGTTGAATATGGACCAGGTGGCAGAGATTTTCCGTCAGGTGGAAGAAGAGCATATCTGCGGTCCCTCTGGTGAACAGATCCGTATCGAGATGTTCTGTCACGGTGCCCTCTGTATGGCCATTAGCGGCAAGTGTTACATGAGTCTCCATGCAGCCAATCGTTCGGCGAATCGTGGTGAATGTATCCAGGTGTGTCGCCGCAGCTATACCGCTACGGACAACGAGACGGGCTATCAGTTGGACATCGACAACAAATATATCATGAGCCCGAAGGACCTGAAGACCGTCCGTTTCATCGACCGTATGATGAAAAGTGGCGTGAGGGTGTTTAAGATTGAAGGACGTGCGCGCGGTCCAGAATACGTGTATACCGTCGTGAAGTGTTACAAAGAAGCCATTCAGGCTGTGCTCGATGGCACGTTTACGGAGGAGAAGAAAGACGAGTGGGACGAACGTCTTGCCACTGTCTTCAACCGTGGTTTCTGGGATGGATACTATCAGGGACAACTGATGGGAGAATGGAACAAGAACTACGGTTCGAACGCCACAGAGCGCAAGGTGTATATCGGCAAGGGTGTGAAGTACTTTTCGAAACTAGGTGTGGCAGAGTTTACCGTCGAGGCGAATACCTTCAAGGTGGGTGACAAGATGCTGATCACAGGCCCCACGACAGGGGTGATGTATGTCACTGCCGATGAGATACATGGTGATCATGGACCTGTGGAGGTAGCGGAACAAGGTACTCGTGTATCCATCGCTGTCACGGACAAAGTACGCCCCAGTGATAAGCTTTTTAAGTTAGTAAACAGTGAATAAAATGTTGTAATTATGAACAAGAAAGTTTTTGTATTACTTCTGAGTGTATTCTTCTGCTGTGGCATGGTTGGTGCGCAGGAGGTGAAGAAGAGCGAGCTTCAACAACATGCAGAAGCCGACATTGAGAAAGGCAAAGTTGCCAGTGCCCGTTTTAACTTTATCCGTGCTTTTGAGGACTATGCCAACAAGGGGCAAATTAAACAGGGTGTAGAGTGTGGTGTCAAGGCTACGGCGCTGTATTACAAGGAGAACTATTACAAGGAGGCCTTCGATTTGTTGCGTCGCATCGACCAGACTATCATCGCCAACGAGAAGAGTGCTGTCAAAAAGGCTGCGCTGCACTATCTAGTGACGAAGGAACGTATGCAGATGTATATGAAACTGCATAGGCCCTCGAGTGTGAAGGAACAGTTAGACATCATGGAGAGTCAGGCCAATACCTCAGGCGATGAGAGTGTAAAGAACGACCTGCTCTACAACAAGGCCGTCTATTACTACTCCTTCGGCCAGAATGCCCAGGGTAATGCTGTCTTCAAGGAGATGGCCAGCAAGCTGACGGCACAGAAGGAGTACGGCAAGGTGGACGAGGTATACAAGACGCTCATCGCTAATGCCCGCAGGAGCAATAATGCCAATATGGTGGCACAGTCGTATAGCAACTATCTCGCCTGGAAGGACTCTACCGATGCTTTGAAGCATGCTGATGAGATTGGTGCCTTGAAGAAGCAGATAGCCGACAACGAGGCCTCCATCTCAGAGAAAGACAGTTCGCTGACCACACGTCAGGCCATCATCATCGGACTCTGTATCCTCGCCGCAGCACTCGCCGCAGCACTGGTAATTGGGGGTGTCGTACTGATGCGTTTTATCCTCTTGACGCGTAAGCAGAAGAAGACCATTCGCATAGCCAATGAGAACAACGCCCTGAAAGCAAAGTTTATCAGTAACATCTCTGCTCAGCTGGATCCGACTTTGCAGAAACTCGATAACAGCCAGCCTGAGGTGAAGGCGCTGATGGAATTTTCAGAACATATCCAGACGCTGTCTGAATTGGAGAACTCTACGGAGCCTGTGGAACTGGAAGATACTCAGATTCCAAAGTTCTGTGAGACGCTGATGGACCAGATCCGCGACAAGGTGAAAAGCAGTGTGACGCTGACGGTGAACGCTCCTAATATGAGTGCACCCATCCACAAGGAATATGTCTCTCATATCTTGAGCCATCTGTTGGAGAATGCCGCAGAATATACACCTGCGGGTGGCACGATCTGTCTTGAGTTCAAGAAACGTGGTGCCCATGCCCAGCAGTTCCTAGTATCAGACACAGGTGAGGGTATTCCTGAAGAGAAGCGTGAGGATGTGTTCAAGCCTTTCCTCGAGGTGAAGGATCTTACCACTGGCGATGGTCTCGGACTGCCAATCTGTCGTCAGATGGCGCTGAAGATGAACGGCGACCTAGACATCGATCCAGCTTTCACTAAAGGAACGCGGTTCGTGTTGAACTTGCATACATAAAGAAATCCCGCCAGCTGGCGGGATTCTTTATTTTCTGTCGTTACGGATGAGTTCGAGTAGTTTCTCTACAGCCTCTTCCTCAGGAATGTTCTTCTCCACACATTCCTTAGCCTTATAGAGACTGATCTTCCCACGGCCGGCACCTACATAACCGTAATCAGCATCAGCCATCTCGCCAGGACCGTTGACGATACATCCCATGATACCTATCTTCAGTCCCACGAGGTCCTTCGTTGCCGCCTTAATCTTTGCGATGGTCTCCTGAAGGTTATAGAGCGTACGTCCGCAGCCTGGACAGGAGATGTATTCGGTCTTCGTAAACTTAATACGGGCGGCCTGGAGAATGGCATCGGAGAGAGTGGAGAGTTGAGAACTGAGAGTTGAGAGTTTGCTACCGCTGTTAAGACGGATGACAAGTTGATGGGCCTTGTGATCGATGAGGAGGGCGCCGACAGACATTGCAGCTTTCAGTTGTAGAGTTTCCCAATCTGGGGCATCGAGGGTCAGCGTGATGGTGTCATCTTGAATGCTGGCTTCAGCTTGAGCACGCAGCGCAGCACATTCCTCAATCATATCCACGAGCTTGCGGGCCACGGGGATTTCGCACTCAGGTTCTTCAGAGAGAGACACACGGATAGTGTCGCCGATGCCTTCTGTCAACAGCGCACCGATACCGACAGCACTCTTAATACGTCCGTCCTCACCTTCGCCAGCCTCAGTGACGCCCAGATGCAGGGGATAATGCATGTCTTCCTGATCCATCGTTTTCACTAACAGACGAACGGTGGTCACCATCACTACGGTGTTCGAGGCCTTGATGGAGATAACCACATCGTTGAAGTTTTCACGACGACATATGCGTAGGAATTCCATACAACTCTCTACGATACCCTCTGGCGTGTCACCATAACGTGACATGATACGGTCGCTGAGAGAACCGTGATTCACACCTATACGCACTGCCGTATGGTGCTCCTTACAGATATTCAGGAAAGGCACCAACTGGTGTCCTATCTTCTGCAGCTCTGCAGCATATTCCTCATCGGTATATTCCAGGTGCTTAAAGGTACGTCCTGGATCCACATAGTTACCAGGGTTGATACGCACCTTCTCGCAGTAGAGGGCTGCGACATCGGCCGTATGTGCCGTAAAGTGCACATCGGCTACGAGGGGAGTCTCGTAACCGTCGGCCTTCAAACGGGCAGAGATGTTCTTCATGTTCTCAGCCTCACGGGTGCCTTGTGTGGTAAAACGTACCAACTCACCACCTGCATCGATGATACGCTTGGCCTGAGCCACACAGCCTTCTGTGTCGTTGGTGTCTACAGTTGCCATCGACTGGATACGGATGGGGTTTGCACCTCCGATGCCGATACCGCCCACACGGGTTTCACTACTAATTCGTCTTATACTCATATTTGATTTGGGCTAATTCCTCATTGGCTTTTTCAATCTTAATCCGCAGGTTACCTTTATATACGGCGAGACGCTGTGCCAGCATCTCATCGCTGAGGGCCATCATCTCTACAGCCAGAAGGGCTGCATTCTGGGCACCATTCACACCCACTGTCGCTACGGGGATGCCTGGAGGCATTTGGATGATGGAGAGCATGGCGTCAAGACCGTCGAGCATCCCTTTGATGGGTACGCCAATAACGGGCAGTGTCGTCGAGGCAGCGATGACACCAGGTAAAGCAGCAGCCATTCCGGCACCTGCAATGATAACCTTGATACCACGACTCTTGGCCGTGCGTGCAAATTCCTCCACAGCATCGGGAGTACGGTGTGCTGACAATGCATTCACTTCAAAGGGCACTTGCATCTCATTCAGCAACTTACAGGCTTTTTCCATAATGGGCAGGTCGCTCGTGCTACCCATGATAATACTTACTAACGGTTTCATATCACTATTCACTAATAACTATTCACTTAAAAATACACCAGTCCGATGCAGGCGCAAATGACGCCGATGACAAATCCTGCTACGACTTGTAACAACGAGTGCTGACGCAGGATCATACGACTTGTTCCAAGGATACCAGCCAGGATAAACACCAGGCAGAGCCACCACACGGGATTAAAGCCGAAGAGTTCGCCGAAGACGAAGAGTGCTCCAGCCACTCCTCCGATGGCGGCGGTATGTGTTGAGATCTTCCACCACACGTTGATCAGTGCACATACAATCTGAATAAACAGCGCCACTGAAACGATATTGCTCATGAAGTGGGGAATGTGTAGATAGTCCATCCAGTAGACACAGCAGAAGTAACAAAGGATACTGATCATATAAGGCACCATACGCCGTTCGCGGTTGCCTAATTGTATAAGTGTCCATCCCTGATGCTTGCGGTATAAATGAATCAGCACCGTAGGTAGAAGGATGGTAAACAAGTAGACCATCGTGAGCACCTGCAGTTTGTAAGGCGTCGGCATCTGACTGAGATAGCTCAACGTAAACAATGCCGCCAGTCCTACGATTGGCAGATAGAAGGGCGTGAATACCATACTCATCACCCTAGCCGTCAATATGATTGTCTTCTCCCTTTTCACTATTCACTATTCACTTTTACCTTCTTAGTCTTGCTATGGGGATACCTAGTTGCTCACGATATTTAGCAACCGTCCGTCGGGCTATAGGAAAACCCTTCTTAGTGAGTTCCTCGCGGAGAGCATCGTCGCTGAGTGGACTCTTGGGGTCTTCAGCTTCGATGATGTCACGCAGGGCAGCCTTGATCTGTCGTGTAGACAGTTCCTCACCACTCTCCGTCACATAGCTGTCGCTGAAGAAATGTCGCAGGGGAAAAGTGCCCCAACGGGTCTGGGCGTATTTTGAATTGCTGACACGTGAGATGGTGCTGAGATCCAGTCCCGTATATTCTGCCACATCCTTTAATATCATAGGACGTAATGAGGCTTCGTCGCCATCGAGAAAGAACTGTCGTTGCAGTGTGATGATGGCCTGCATGGTTACTGCGAGGGTATGTCGTCGCGCTTTGATTGCTTCGATGAATCCCTGTGCGGCATCCACCTTTTTCTTGATATACAACAGTGCCTCCTTCGTCTGTCGGCTTAAGTGGTCTTTGTTCTCCTGATATTCTTTCATGGAGTCTACAAACGATTGCGACACCTTCAATTCAGGTATCTCACCGTTGTTCAGGGTAAAGGTGATGGTGCCGTCGTCTTGTGTATCTACGATGAAATCTGGGGTTATCTGTTGCAGACTTCTACCCACCGTCTCGCCCATCGAGGCTCCTGGACGTGGATTCAGCTTGCGGAGTTCGTCAAAGAGGGCTTTAGCCTGCATATCCGTCAAATCCAGAGCCTGTTGTATCTTGTCCCAGTGTTTTTTTGTGAATTCCTCAAAATAGTCGGCGATGACCTTTTTCATCAGCGTTTTTACTATCGATTTCTCGCGCCGCGAGATCTGTATCAGCAGGCATTCCTGTAGCGATTGTGCACCAATGCCCGCAGGGTCGAAGTCCTTCAGGATGGTGAGCACCTCCTCGATTTCTTGAGGGGTGGTGTCGAGATTGTGATAGATGGCCAGTTCGTCGCTGATGACGTCGAGGGATTTTCTCAGTAATCCATCGTCGTCGAGTGAGCCGATGAGATATTCGATGATGTCGCGCTGGCGCTCCGTGAGATTCGTCTCGCCTACCTGTTCTTTCAGTTGATCATAGAAGGATGTGGTTTCGCCATAGACCATCTCTTCGCGCTCTTCCGCCACATCGATGCCACCATGATATACAGGCAGGTCCTCATCGTCGCGGCCGATACCTGCGAGGGCCTCATCGAGAGCGGACTGTCGTTCTTCGCGCTCATTGTTCATCTCGTAGTCTGTAGCTTCGTTGTCATCGGTATAGTCCGGATAGTCTGGAGCCTCCTGTGCATCATAGTCTATGTCCAAAGCAGGATTATCGTTCATCTCTGTGTTGATACGGTCTACGAGTTGGGTAACGGGCAACTCTACCAACGACGCCTGTAGCAGCTGCTGGTGTGAGATGCTCTGAGCCAGTTTCTGACTCTCCGTCAGTCTCTGTTCCTGAATCTGACCGCTTTTCACACTCATCCCTTAAAGTATTCTGAGAGTTGTTCTGCGAACGATGCCAACTGTTCTGTGTCTGAATTGCCGAAACGTCGCCAGATGTCATTACAGGGCAAGAGCAATGGACTGATCATGACGTCCTTCTTATTTAGGTAAGGATCGCAGTGTTGGAAGACCTCCATCACCTCAACGACCTCTTGTGGCTTTACCTTGAGAAGTCTGGCCAGTTGTTGGATCTCTGGAGTCTCGCTGACCATCGTGATGGGGGTGAGACGAAAGTACAGGTCCAGGATCAGGATGAGCATCGCGGGGGTCATGTTGCTGTCGGATACAGGTTTGAAGTCCTTCTCAAAGGTTTCGTTCACCTCCACGCCATCATAAAACTCATCTGCATGACCATAACCACGCATCTCATGCCACAGTTTGATGGCACGAGTCAGTTTACGGGGGTTATTGCCGTAAGTCTCCCAGATATGTTCGACACGGGGAGTTTCCAGATTGGCAATCTGACACATCTTTGTAAACAGTATGTTGGGCGCGATGTGCAATTCAAGGCTTAGATCCACCATCTTCCGGCTGTACATGGGCTTGACACCCACGGGTTTTTGGAGGTAGATCTGCATCAGCAGCAGCCAGTAGTCTTCCGACCATTTCGCGTTTCTTGCCATAGTCTCTCTATTTTTTCTGCAAAAATACAGAAAAAATCGGAACTATGCAACGAAACGTAAAAAACTTAACGTACTTTAGACTTTTTGAGCAATGTCTCTGCCTTCTCCATCATCTCCTTCAGCTGGGCATTGGGGGTCTCTTCCTTGCGGGCAAGTTCGAGAAACTTCTCAAAGTAACTCTTCGCTTGTTTATTGTCTGGAAGGTAATAATAGGTGGCATTGGCGATATTATAATAGGTGGCGATGGAATTGGGATTATATTTCAAGTGTTCCTTCCAGGCTTCCACAGCTTTGGCATGGTGAAATGACAGATAGTAGGCTTCGCCTTTTGCGAGGGTGATAGCTTTCATGACGGTGGTATCGGGCTTCAGAAGCTCTGTGGCGAGATCCAGATAGCCGATTCCCTCGTCCAATCGGTGGGTATCCACGCAAACAACTCCTAACCGATAGGCACAATTGGCGTGTTGCATCTGTGATAGGAAGAGGGCATTGCGAAGATGCTCATAGGCCAGTTCTAGGCTGTCTAACTGTGAGTAGCACATGCCTGCGGAGTAGAGCGTGTTGAAGGTGGAATCCCCTTGCTGCAGCAGACGTTCGTACATCGCTGCCGACTTGTCGAACTTACGGTCCATGAAATAGGCATCGGCGAGGGCACGGTTTACGAGGATGTTCGTGGAGTCTTCCTTGAAGTAACCTTCGCCATAACTGACGCCCTTCCAGGCTTGGTCTTTCCTGGCATAGCCCACCGTGAGACCCGCGATCATCTCACCGTCCATGGGATAGTGGGCCACCAATTGCCCAGCCCAAAAGAGGTAGGAGTCGATATCATTCTGTTTCTGATAGCTGAAGGCGAGCTGTCGCAGGGCTTCGTGGGTGAATTGTCCGCCTGGGACATTTTTCAGCAGATTGGCGGTCTGATAGTAGTTTCCCCGTTTGTAGTAGCAGTCTGCGAGTTTGATGCGTGTGAGACTGCTGTCGCAATGGGCATAGGCCTGCTGGAAATATTGGAGTGCCTCGAAGGTGTTGGACTGCTTCATACAGCTGTCACCAGCTTCTATCAGAAGGGTGAGGGAATCCGTGGCAATGGGTTCCACCACCTTCTTTTTCGCAAAGACCTCGCCCCTGACGGAGAGAGTCGTCAGAAAGGCGAGGCCTAAGAATATTATGATTCTGTTCATAAGAGGATTTATTACTTCTTCGTGGTGATGACGATAACACCATCTTTGCCTTTCTCACCATACATAGTGACGGCGGCCTTGTCTTTCAGCACATTGATACTCTCGACATCATCATGGACGATAGTTTTCAAGTTCTCATAAGGCACTTCCTTGCCATCGACAATAATCAACGGCGTCTTGACAGGATTGTTTGTCGTTAGAAAGATATTACCAGAAGCAGCAGCCTGCATGACGTTAGCAACGTTGTTGTCCTTGGGTTTGCTGCCGTCCAGACGGAAATTGATCGGAACAGTGTACTTCACGCGCACGGCCTTGCCGCTCTGTCTGCCTGGCATCCAATTAGGCATTGCGTTGATGACACGGACTGCTTCCTCATCGAGCGCTGGATCTACAGATTTCACGACCTTGGCCTCGCTGATGCTGCCGTCTCTCTCAATCACGAAATTGGCAATGACACGGCCTTGTTTGTTAGCCTCGAAGGCTTCCTTCGGATAGCGGATATTTTTTGAGAGGAATTCCATCAATGCCTGCATGCCGCCAGGGAACTGAGGCATCTCTTCCACGACATCGAAGGCACGCTCGTCGTTAGGCTTAGCGGAGGCTTCCTCCTTGACCTCCTGCTTCTCAGTCTTCTGGATGTCCGTGGCCACCACCTGGATGGTCTGGTTGTTACCCGTCCTGATGGTCGCATTGGCCTTGCCCTTCTTCACGGGCACCTGCTTCTGCGGCTTATCGTTCTTATAGATGACATCGGTGACAGTCTCGGCGTTGAGGGCAAGGGTGACGCCAACGATGGGCAGCAGGGCCAGCAGTTTCAACAGGCGTCTGCGGGGGGATTCTTTATGTAACATCATTGTGATTCGGTTTTTGAGGGCACTGTGAGTGATTCCGTTGGCAAGGTAGTACCC
>JAEENF010000157.1 GCA_016283605.1 Prevotella sp. | reverse complement strand
GCAATACGGCAAGAACAGGACTTGGAACATACTGCTTACCACGGACAAGAGCCTCTCGTTCGTCAAGGTCTTTGAGTACTACCAGATCCGCTGGAACCAAGAAGTGATGTATTATGACAAGTTTATCATTATGCAAAGCAAAGTGAGAAGCATGCCTGATAGTCAGCGACTTGTGAGATTACTTCTCACTTCCACTTCACATAATAATAGTCAGTGTCCGAGGTCTCTGAGCCAGTCTCGCAGGTCTTTGCTCTTCTCCCAGGCTCTGTATGAGTCTCGATTAGGGACAAGATCAGCGTACGCTTTTTCAAGTGCTTCGCGTTTAGCCTTTGAGTCAGCTCTTGCATAAATATCAGTTGTCTGTATCGACACGTGCCCAAGTAAATCACGTATATACACGAGGTTCACACCAGCCTGTAGCAGATGCATTGCCTTACTGTGCCGCAGCGAGTGACAGCTTATCCGCTCAGGCATCAAATCTGGAGCCACCCTCCTTGCCAGGTTGGCATAGGTAGCCAGTATGTAGGCAATACCCTCACGCGTCAGTTTCTCATGCCTGTTGTTGAAGAAGAGAGGCGATGTCCCATTTGCGTTGTCATCAAGATGGTGTTCTTCCATGTATTCACGCAGTATTTTTACCTGCTCCTTGACAAGCGGTACGATACGTGCCTTCCTGCCTTTTCCAAACAAACGTATGGTATACGGTTCAAAGGCTATCCGTACACAGTCTGCCGTGAGGTCTGCAATCTCCTGCACACGAGCACCTGTATCGTACATCAGCGAGAGTATAGCCAGATGCCTTCTCCCGTTTCTTGTCGTGGTGTCAGGCTGTGCGAGCAGTAGTCTTACACCTTCTGTAGACAAGTAGTTGAGCGTCGCACTTTCTGTTCTCATTGCCTTGATTGTGAGTATCTTCTGCCACTGCTCCATCATTTCGATGACGGCATATTGCAGATACCAGCAAAAAGAATGTATGGCAGCCAGCCTGTGATTCCTTGTCGCAGGCGAGCATTTCCTCACTTCGAGAATCCACTTCAGATAACCGAGCACTTGGTCGTGCGTGAGATGCTTCAGGCCAAGACGGTCGAGAGATATACCCTTCTCCTTCTTCATATAGTCAATGAACCCGAGGAAGGCATCCCTGTAGGATGCGATGGTATTGGGACTTACGTTGCGCTCATGTGGCAGATACTCGGACAGGAAACGGCTCAGATGCCTTGCAAAGTCAGTCGTCGTAGTCATAGGCCGGGCACACTGTCGGATACACAAACGCGTTTGTCTCAGAGCACTGTTCCTCCAGTTCAGGATACATGCTGCATGTCAGGCGCACGTACTGTTCCGTGGCAGTCAGCGAGTGATGGCCGAGTGCAGTCGAGAGTATCGGCAGGCACGTATAGAGATCCATGCCGGAGCGTCCCATTTGCACGAGGGAATGTACAGCATAGGTATGTCTCAAGTCGTGTACCCGTGGGCCATGATGATTACCGAAATGGGGTATTCCACACATGTCGAGTATCTTCCTGAAGTTCTGGTATACGACACCCTGTCTCAGGATAGTACCGTCAGACTTTACGAACAACAGTCCGTCATCGGACGCCAAGCCTTTTATTGGCATGCGGTTGCGGTAGTTGATATATTGTCTGAGTATGGTATCCAGGGATTCACTGACTGGCACGATACGTTCACTACCGTTCTTTGTCTTACGCAGATGTATATAGTGCTCGTCCAAATGTACGTCCCTATTCCTTATGGAAAGAGCCTCAGACACTCTCATGCCTGTACTATAGAGCAGACGCAGGATGGCTGGTATGGATATAAGTGCAGTACCCATTCGGATATCGTACAGACGACAGCTGTCCGCGGCAGTGAAGATGGCCGACATCTGCTCCATAGTGAATATATACGGTGTAAAGTCTGGCTTTGGCTGCTTCGGCAGACGCGGGATGAAACACTCGCACCCGCAGCGGGACATCGTCCTGGTAAGCTGAGACCACACGGAGTACTTAGCATAGAGCGTCCTGTCGCAGTCAGCGATACGGGTAGCACGCCACTTCTTGATAAACGCCTCGGTGATATGGGCGTCGGACAATTTCTCACTGTTGGCAAAGTCATCAAACTCTTTCAGTATCCATTTCGTCCTGTGTGCACTGATGCCGATGGAGGACTTGATCTCAAGCAGATGTCTCATATAGGGTGCAAGCACACTGCTGTAGTTAAACTGTTCAGCCATAGAAAGCACCTCCTCTCTGTATATAAAAACAGCCTGCTATCTCTGGTACAGGCAGGGCACACTTCATCAATGAACGGATGTCTATCTTCAGGTATGCCAGTGTGGTCTGGGTGCTTCGATGCCCAAGCGACTCGGATATGACGGGCATTATAGAGCCCCCATTAAGCATAGCACTGGCAAGGGAGTGGCGTAAGGAGTGAGGTCCATGATGTTTGCCGGATGTATCAACACCAGATTTAATGATAATATCTTGGATGGCTGCACATACTATCGCCTTCGTTGCTGCCACGTATGGAGCCTTGCCGGACAGGAACACACTCTGTATGTCAGACTTGTGACGCCCATGGCGCAGATAGTCTATGATAGCATTGCCTACGTCAGCAAGTAGAGGGAGCTCAATCACCTTTCCGGTCTTTTGCATCGTGAGTGTAATCAGATTCTTGTCCCAATCGATGTTGGAGAATTGCAGGTTGGCGATATCGGAAGCCCGCAGTCCAAGACGGGATGCCAGTAATACCATTGCATAGTTACGTTTGCCAACAGCACTGCTACGAGACACGGACTGCTCGATTCTCTTCACCTCGTCGGCAGTAAAGTAGGAAGGCAGACGTTCCGGCTTATGTACTTTGTAAGTGTCAAACAACTCTTCAAAGCGGTCATCGACAATATGCTCTTCCTTCCAAAAACGAAAAAGGACACGCAGTGCTGATACGATGTTTACTTTATTCGTCGGATGTGAAGAGACAAAGGTCAGGATGTCGCTTTCAGTAATGGCTGGCACATGTTTAATGTTACGAGTATTCAGGTGCATAAGGAACTCACTCAGATACAAGCGATAGTCCTTGATGGTAACCATACTTCTACGTAGATTCGTCAGATGGGCTATCAGTTTCTCCATCTCTGCCCCGATTTCTCCGTCAAGGGCATGAAACACAGGGGTGAAGCAACGTTTACGGATGTAACCAAGCTGCAGCATGTCATCAAGCACATGAATGCTTCTGATTCTCTCACGTTCCTGCGGACGTATTGTGCCATGATAGTGGCAGGTTGACACGAAATCGGCTCCCACCGATGGTGAATAACTCTCAATGCCCTTTTGGGACATGTAGCGGATGATGCCGTTACGCCAGAGTGCCTTGTACACTGTAATCCGGTTACTTGTGTAGCAGTGCTCCTGGAAGTACTTGATGCATCGCTCCGTCAGTTCTAAGATATTTACTTCTTCCATAACGAATAATATTAAAAGTTGGGGCTTATGCCTTAACTATAATATAATGTTATGAGAAGTAATTATGCTAAGTAATTCGAAAAAATAACAAGCAATCAGCAATTTAGCATCAGCATGGGTATGACAACTTTGCATAACGATAAACTTGTCATAAAAATGCTTATGCGTAGCTTCTCATAAGATGTACCGCGAGGGCAAGCAGTACCTCGGCCTCGGGAAGTGCCAGTCCACAGACTTCGACGCGCAGATTGCCGACTGCACACTGTCACTGGCAACCTACACGATACTCACACTGTACAGGAGGTTTGGCCAGTACGAGACAATGGGGGAACTTTTCAGGCAGATGCAGACTGACCTGA
>JAEENF010000156.1 GCA_016283605.1 Prevotella sp. | reverse complement strand
TGGAGAAGGGCTCGAAGATCTCCGCTGGTCGCGGTGCACAGCGCACTGAGGAGGAACTGGCCGGCAACCCCGCCGCACAGCAGTTCGCCGTCGGCGACGTGAAGTTCATCATGCAGGCCACCGGCAACACGACCATCGAGAAGATGAACGATGCAGCCAAGCTGTCGTTTACCTCGAAGACCAAGGCCGAGGTGAAGCGCCTCACCGGCAGCGACGTCACTGACGACAACGGCGGTGGTGGCGGCTCAGACAGCGGAAACGGTGGAAGCCAGAGTGGTAACGGTGGTTCGGAGCAGGGCGGCAACAGCGGCTCACAGAGCAACAGTCAGAACCAGGCGACTAGTTTCGCACTGAGCATCACGAAGAGCGGTAGCGGTACCTCGACCGTGAAGAACGACAGCGAGGAGACCATCAACAGCGGTGACAGTCTCGAGAGCGGCGCGAATGTGTATATCGCAGTGACGCCTGCAGAGGGACAGATCCCGACCGCTACGCTGAACGGTTCGAACGTCTCGCTGACTGAGAACGATGGCGAGTACGTAGGAACCTTCCAGATGCCGGCACAGGCCTCAACGCTGGTGATCAACTCAGGTAGCGATGGCGAGGAAGGCGATCAGAACTGATTCTGGAGTAATTAATAATTAATAATTAATAATTATGATTACTCTGCTAAAGTGATTTGCTTATGAAGAAGAATCGGATTGTTGAGATTGCGGTGAAGATGATAGTAGCTGCGCTCACGGCGTTCGTGACGGCGATCACAACGACCTCATGTATGGGTCACGGCCCGATTGTATTCTAACGGGCGATTTCGCTCTAAGGAGCGAGGCGAATCACAGGGGACAGGCACCCTGTAATTCGGTCGCGGAGCTCCCTGCTCACAGAGGTGCCAGTCCCCATGATTCACCCTGTCCCCATGATTCACCAGAAAGAATCAGCTGAAAGTTTTGGTACTTTCGGCTGATTTTTGTACCTTTGCAGGCGAAAACACTGCCTCGGCTTGTCGCTGACCCGCTATGATGGCGAGGAAGAGGAAAGTCCGGGCAGCACAGGGCACCCCACTTCTGAAAGTGGAAGCTGTTGGTGACAGCAGGTGACGGCAGAAGAGAACGACCGCCTCGCAAGTCCTGAAGTGACGCGCGGGGTAAGGGTGAGAAGGTGGTGTAAGAGACCACCAGCCGGCGGGTGATCGTCGGGCTGTGCCGATTGGGGGCTGCAAGTTCGCGTAAACCATCGTCATAGGGTTGCCCGCCCGAGCCTGGCACGATGGAGGGTAGAACGCTTGAGCCATGGGGTGACTCATGGACTAGATAGATGACAGGCTAAAACAGAACCCGGCTTACGGAGGCAGTGCTTTCTTTTAAAGTGAAAATCGCGATTAAGCGAGAGCAGAGCCGAATGAATTCGAGCTATGCCGAGCGTGAGCGATTTAGACGAAGTCAAGAGTGAATAATTTGCTACCGCGGTGAAAGAGCATCTCAAGAAGATATATAGGATCGTGTTTCTGACCATCCGTTTCTTTACGGCGAAGCGGGTGATGACACAGGCGTCGGCGCTGACCTATTCGACACTGCTGGCTATCGTGCCTATTCTGGCGGTGGTGTTTGCCATTGCACGCGGATTCGGATACAATAAATATATCGAACTGTGGTTTCTCGACACCCTGTCGTCGCAGCCGCAGGCGGCAGAGGCCATCGTGGGCTTCGTCAACGGCTATCTGATACACACCCAGAGCGGACTCTTCCTCGGCATCGGACTGATATTCATGCTTTATACTGTGCTGATGCTGATGAACAACGTGGAGGAGACGTTCAACCAGATCTGGCAGGTGAGCAACTCCCGTCCGATCATCCGGTCGTTTACGAACTACCTGGCGATGTTCCTGCTCTTTCCCATTTTTGTGATCATCACCACCGGTCTGTCGGTGTTTATGGCTACCATCGCCAATTCGCTGAAGGGATCGGAAGTGCTTGGACCGGCCGTACACACACTGCTCGACTATTCGCCCTATCTGCTGCTGTCGCTGCTCTTCATCGGACTGTATGTCTACATGCCTAATACGAAGGTGAAGGTGTCGTGTGCCGTCGTGCCGGGCATACTGGCAGGCGTCGCCATGCATCTGCTGCAGATGTTCTATATCCATTCGCAGATCTGGGTGACGGGCTACAACGCCATCTACGGCTCGTTTGCCGCACTACCGCTGTTTATGCTGTGGGTACAGATCTCGTGGACCATCTGTCTGTTTGGCGCACAGTTGACCTACACCAACCAGAACATGAACCGGTTCGGCATCAACCTGGAGCCGATCGACATCCATCCGCATGTGGACATGACCGACGATGAGCGCAGCCCGGAAGCTACGCAGATCTACGCCGACCAGATCGACGGACTATAATCAGAAAGTTTTCAGAAACGCCTCGGCGCGCGACAGGTCTTCGGGCGTGTCGATGCCTACCGTCTCGACATCAGTGAGTCCCACACGGATGCGGTAGCCGTTCTGCAGCCAGCGCAACTGCTCGAGACTCTCGGCCTGTTCGAGACTGCTCTGCGGAAGGGCGGTGACCTGACGGAGCACCTCACGACGATAGGCGTAGATGCCCAGGTGCTTCAGGAAGGGATAACGGCCGAACCAGTCCTGGCGGTCGACACCACGGATGAAAGGTATGACGCTACGGCTGAAGTAGAGGGCGAAGCCGCGCGTGTCGGTGACAATCTTCGGACTGTTGGGATTGTCGACGGCCTCCAGCGACTCGAAGGGTTTGCCGAGGGTGCCGATCTGCGTCTCGGGGGCATCGAAGAGATGCATCAGCGTCTCGATCTGCGAGGGCTGGATGAAGGGCTCGTCGCCCTGCACGTTGATGATCACATCGGCAGTGCTGCCGATCTTCTCTGCAGCTTCCTCGATACGGTCGGTACCGCTCTTATGGTCGGCGCGCGTCATCACGGCCCGACCGCCGAAACCCTCGACAGCCTGGAAGATACGCTCGTCGTCGGTAGCCACATAGACCTCATCGAGCACAGAAGAGACCTGCTCGTACACTCTCTGAATCACTGTCTTGCCGCCAAGGATGGCCAGCGGCTTGCCCGGGAAGCGTGTCGACGCATAGCGGGCGGGGATAATTGCCATAAACTTCATAACGGGTGCAAAGATACAAAATAATTCATAATTCGTAATTCATAATTCATAATTATTTTAAATATGTGCGGGGATTATTTGCCGGAGTCGTTTTTTTTGCGTACTTTTGCAAAGATTTTAGTATAGAATACGACATGACATTACGAACATATTTTATCTCATTTATGATAGCCGCGCTTCCGTTGACAGCCGGCGCACAGAAGATCACCCTTGGTTCGACCACCACGAAAGACGGCGGAACGTTCCAGGGTGAGATGATTCAGGGTAAGCCTCACGGCAAGGGTAAGACCACCTACAAGAACGGCAACTGGTATGAGGGCGATTACGTGAAAGGCAAGCGCCAGGGATTCGGTACCTACACCTTCTTCGACGGCGAGAAGTACGAGGGGGAGTGGTATCAGGACCAGCAGCATGGCAAGGGTGTCTATTATTTCTCGAACAACAACCGCTACGACGGCCTCTGGTTCCGCGACTATCAGCACGGTCACGGGGTGATGTACTACTTCAACGGTGACAAGTATGACGGCGAGTGGAAGATGGACAAGCGCAGCGGCAAGGGCACCTATACCTTTGCCAACGGTGCCTACTACAAAGGCGACTGGCGCGACGACCAGAAGAACGGTAACGGCTTCTATGACTGGGGCGACGGCTCGTCGTACGACGGTCAGTGGCAGAACAATGTGCGCAGCGGCAAAGGTACGTTCCGCTATGCCGACGGCGACCAGTATATCGGACAGTGGGCCAACGACGTCCAGCACGGAAGAGGCATCTATAAGTTCCAGAACGGCGACGTCTATGAAGGCGACTACGTGGACGGCGAGCGTACGGGGTCGGGCATCTTCAAGTATGCCAACGGCGACAAGTATACCGGACAGTTCCGTGAAGGCGACAAATACGGTCAGGGAACCTTCGTCTGGAAGAACGGCGATCAGTATGTAGGTATGTGGAGTGCCGACATGCCCAACGGTAAGGGCAAGCTGACGAAGAAGAGCGGCGACGTGTTTGAGGGACAGTTCAAGAACGGTAAGATCGACGGCGAGGGTATCGCACGCTATGCCGACGGCTCGAAGTTCAAAGGCTCGTTCAAGAACGGCAAGCGTAACGGTGCGGCCATCGAGGAAGACAAGGACGGCAAGCGCTTCGAGGGCACCTATCAGGACGATGTGCGCAATGGCAAGTTCGTGGAGAAGGACCGAAACGGCAAGGTGATTGCCAGCGGTACCTATATCCGAGGCCACCGGCAACTGGACAAATAGACCATTTCACAATTAGACCATTTCACAATTAGACCATTTCACAAATTGACATAAAAAAATCTGAAACAGTATGATTATTGACACATTAGAAAACCTAAGCAAGTACGAGGCACTGAACCCGTTGTTTGCAGATGTAGTAGAATTCTTGAAAGTACACGACCTCAACACGATGGAGGCCGGTAAGTATCCCATCAAGGACAAGGATCTGTTCCTGAACCTTCAGGTGGCCAAAGGACGTACGAAGGAGACGGCCTTTCTGGAGACCCATGTCGAGATGATCGACATCCAGATTCCTATCTCCGGTGCGGAGACCTTCGGCTATACACCGCTCGAGGATCTGCCCGATTTCGAATACAACGCTGAGAAGGACATCACGAAATATGGCGATACGAAGCCGCAGACGTATGTGACGGTCGTACCCAGACAGATGGCCATCTTCTTCCCGCAGGACGGACATATGCCCTGCATCACTGAAGAGGCAGAAATCAAGAAGGCAATATTTAAAGTAAAAGCATAAGATATGGCAACAAAGAAAGAAACCACAAAGAAGCCCACCCCGAAGAAGGCAGCGGCTCCTAAGAAGGCTGCGGCTCCGAAGAAGACGGCAGTAAAGAAAACCGCTGCCAAGAAAGTTGTAGAGCAGAAAGAACCCGAACATATAGGATTGGTGCGTAACGACTCTTGGCTGGAGCCCTTTGAGGGAGCCATCCGCGGACGTCATGACCATGCAGTGTGGAAGATCGGACAGTTGACTCAGAACGGCAAGAAGACCCTGAGCGACTTCGCTTCCGGACACCTCTATTTCGGACTTCATAAACTCGCCAAGGGCTGGGTGTTCCGTGAGTGGGCACCTAATGCGACAGATATCTATCTGATTGGCGACTTCAATAACTGGCAGGAAAATGAGAAGTACCGTTGCAAGCGTATAGAAGGTACGGGCAACTGGGAACTGAAACTCTCAGAGAAGGCCCTGAAGCACGGACAGCTTTACAAGATGAAGGTGAAGTGGAACGGTGGAGAAGGGGAGCGTATCCCAGCCTGGTGCCGTCGCGTCGTCCAGGATGACAATACGAAGATCTTCTCGGCACAGGTGTGGAATCCGGAGAAGAAATATGAGTTCAAGAAAAAGAACTTCAAGCCCTCCAAGTCACCTCTGCTCATCTACGAGTGCCACGTCGGCATGGGGCAGGACGCCGAGAAGGTGGGTACTTACAAGGAGTTTACGGAGAATGTGCTGCCGCGTGTCAAGAAGGATGGC
>JAEENF010000155.1 GCA_016283605.1 Prevotella sp. | reverse complement strand
ATTCCGACACGACCTTCACTCACAAATTCGAATCGATTATGAAAAAATTTATTTTTGTATTGAACGCCATTGAGTTGATGAAGCAACTCATAAATGGCAAGCGAGTGGAAGGTGTTTTGTACATAGATCAGAACACAGGTAAGTTAACCTTCAAGGCGTACAACCGCCAGGCACGTGTACGAGAGAAAGACCGTCTGGTGAAGAAGCTGCCTTGGGGCTGGGTGAAGGAATCGATAGAGCGCATCAAGGTGTTCGGCAGTTTTCCGAAGGACTTCTGTACGGCACAGGTCATCGAGTTGCTCAACGAGCACAACCAGGATGCGAAGAATGCGCTCGTCGAGAAAGAACTGGACTTGATTGAGTTTTGTTAAATAAGGAGGATATATGGGATTTTGCTATCAGAAGAATTTCAGTAATCCAACGTTGCCAGTAGACGAGGCCCAGTTTTGGGCCCTCGTCAGGGCGACACAGTGGAACGAGAACATTGATAAGTTCCGCGAGACTGGCGACCAGTCGCTGAAGCGCAAGCTGCCTGCGTTCATTTTCCAGGCGACGTTTGACGAAACGGAGTCTGCCAAGGGAAAGGTAGGTCGCTGGCGCAAGCAGGCGGCAACACGTCTGACGGGTCTCGTGGTGATGGACATCGACCATGTAGAGAGTGAAGAGTTAAGAGTGAAGAGTGAAGAATTTGCTGCCGCCGACTTTAAGCAGCGAGCTACTGAACTTGGTATTCTGCTCATCTACATTACACCCTCTGGGCATGGGCTTAAGATTGTCTTCAAGGCTCGTACGGAATGGGGTAATCTCATCGACAATCAGCTCGCTATGGCGAAAGTCTTGGGTGTAGAGGTTGACGAAAGTTGCAAGGATGCAAGCCGCATGAGCTTCATCTGCAAGGAAAGTGATATACTATTTATTGACAAGGAACTGTTTACTTATGAGAACAAAGAATTTGCTGAGAAATATGATGCTGAGTATCGTGCTGGTCATAGTCGTGCTGCTGCGACTGGTAATGTGGCCAGTAAGGTTGTTAAACAAGGGACTGAGGATGTCGGCAATGTGGCTGTTCAGTCAGTACCGTTAATGTGGCGTGGCTATGATATACAACGTATTATTGATGCTCGCTACAGTGAGAAGCTGCCCTGCGCAGCCGACAGCAACCGCCATACGGAGTCACTTAAACTCGCCACAGACCTGTTGCTTATGCTCGATGGCGATAAGCAGGCAGTGCAGCGCATTGTGGAGGCGCAACCGTGGGTGCAGGAGATCATCGACGAGAGGGATGAGAATGTGGGACAAACAGTTTCTTCAGCCGCTGACTGCGTGGTTCAGAAGGAGAAAAAATATGCCAGCAGTCTTCCTAGCAAGGCGATGCTCGAAGCGATCCAGAAGGCCACAGGCAAGTCGTATCAGGAAATCACGAAAGCGCAGACGGCGGCGGTGACGCTGAGGGATGACGATATGGCGCGTTGGCTCTGGGACTGGGGCGCAGAGATTGAGGAACTGAGCAAGGACTTTCCGCTGCTGCGCGACATCTGCAAAGGACTGAAGAAGAACCAATATCCTGCGGCGATGTTCGTGGGCGGAGGTCTGCTGATGACCTTGATGACAAGGTGTACGTATAGGTTTTATCATCGTCCAGAAGAGTTGCGACGACTGAATAACTCGACGCTCATCATTGGTGACCCTGCAAGCGGTAAGAGCTTTGCGACTCGTTTGTTCAAGTTGCTCGCTGCGCCTATCGTCGCTGCTGACAAGGTGGGCAAGGATGCCATCAATGCCTATCGCGAGCAGATGCGCACCAAAGGCGCAAACAAGGAGAAACCCAAGAAGCCGAAGGTAGTGGTTCGTATCCACCCAGCACGAACCTCGAATGCCCAGTTCATTCAGGATATGGTGAATGCCATCGAGGAGGTGGACGGACAGCCGATGCAGCTGCACATGCTGACGTTTGATACTGAGTTGGACAATACACTGTCGCTGCAGAAGGGTGGCGCATATATCGACAAGCAGGCGTTGCAGTTGAAGGCCTTCCACAATGAGGAAGACGGACAGGCTTATAGCAATGTGGACAGTGTGTTCCAAGAGTTCTACGTGATTTGGAACTTTATCTACACTGGCACGCCCATCGCGCTGAAGAAGATGGTGAACGAGCAGAACTTCGGTTCTGGATTGGCAACCCGACTGACCTGTATTCCTCTGCCTGCCACCAACTTTGAGATGATGAGTCGCGAAAGTTTTGTGGACTATGACAGCGACAATCGTCTGAAGGAATGGGCTGAAAAGTTGGATCGCATGAAGGGCGAACTCTCTGTGCAGAAGATCGTCGATGAACTCTACGACTGGACGGCACGCCGCATGGAGGATGCCAAAGATAATGACTCCAAGGCCGACGAGATGCTCTTGAAGCGATGTGCCTATCACGGACTGAACTTTGCTGCGCCATTCATTGTGATGCGACACTGGGAGTCTCTAAAGCAGGATGGCCAGTACTGGTGTGGGGAGTTTGAGACGGATGAAGTCGATTGGCGTTTGGCTGAACTGATGACGAACATCCAGTTTGCCTGTCAGCGCCACTATTTTGGTGCCATGGCTGAGAACTACTTCGACAACAAGCTGAAGGATGCCAGCGTAAACGTGCAGCGTCGCCAGAAGACCCTTGAGGCATTCGACCGTCTGCCTGATGAGTTTACCATCGAGGATGTGGTTCGCTGCTTCAATCTGGGTGGTGCGGCCTCCGCTCGCAAGAAGGTAACGCGTCTGTATCGCGACCATCTGATAGAGAAGATTAGCGAGGAAAAGGGTGGCCAGAAGGCATTGTTCCACAAAACAGGCACCATCATGCTATAAGAGTGAATAGTGAATAGTCAATGCCGCGGCACTGCGGCAGCGCGGCGGCGCGGCATTAAGTTTTTTACATTAAAATATAAGAAGTATGAAAGAAGTTGAAATCAATAAGCAAGCAAAACTCTCCGAGCACTTTAGTTTAGGAGAGATGACGAAAACAAGTTATCATCCGCAGGATGGGAATATACCATCAAGGGTGCATATCGAGAACCTCATTAATCTTTGCGTGAACTGGTTGGAGGAACTTAGGAGCAGGTATAATTTGCTCTACGGTCAGAGGAAGGTGACACGCGAGGGACAGTCCCCCAGTAATTCGGTCGCTGAGCTCCCTGCTCACAGAGGGGACAGTCCCTGTGTGTCACAGGAGAGCCCCATCGTGATCAATAGTGGTTTCAGGTCGCCAGAGGTGAATCAGAAATGCGGAGGTGCCAAGAACTCGAACCATCTGACGGGTTGTGCGGTGGATATCCACTGTGCGGGGAAGGAGCAAGCCATACGCTATGCCTGCATCCTGCTGGACATCGCGGATGGTAAGAAGATGGACTTCGACGAGCTCATCCTCGAGAAACGTGGCACGACCATCTGGGTGCATTTCGCGGTGCGGCCGAAAGGCAACCGCAGGTATGTGCACTTCTAAAAGAAAAGCCCGCCAATGTCGGCGGGCTTTCATTTTGAGGAATGAGGTTTAGTACGTCATCTTTGGCTCAAGTTCCTTGGCCTGGTCGATCATCTTCTGAATCTCGCTGACGGCAGGAACACGTCCGCAGATGTGGAACTCAGCGTTGATCTCCTCCAGCTTCGGCTGCAGGTTCTCAGCCACACGGTGACGGAACTCCTTGACGGTGTCAACGCCAGCCTTCTCGAGCAACTCAGAGAACTGAGGACCTACGCCGTTGATGCGGAACAGGTCGGCATGGTTGGTCCAGCGCAGGATCAGCTTCTCGCTGATGCCTGTAGCCTCTGCCAGCTCCTTGCGGCCCTTGGGGGCTGCACACTTCTCGAGCAGTTCACTTACCTTGTTGATACCTGCGGCAACCAGCTTCTCTGCATAAACGTCGCCTACACCTTCGATGTCGATAATCTTGTAATCCATAATTTTGTTGGGTTTAAAAGTTTGTAAGATAATAAGTAATTATGCCGCAAAGATACGAAAAAAAGTGAATAGTGGAAAGTGAAAAGTGAAGAATTTGTTTGTCACCATCGTTTTTTTTCATTTTTTAATTCTTTAATTCCTCGATTTCCGATTTTTATCCGTATTTTTGCATCAAAATAAAATGGGATGATAATTGCTTTATATATATTGATAGGTGTGGCGGTTGGAGCGGTAGTGCTCTATCTGCTGATGGACCGTAAGATGGATATGTTGCGCGTGGAGGGTGGCAAGAAGGACATCGAGCTCTCGATGAAGAACGAACAGCTGGCATCGGCTTCCAGTCGTGTGCAGCATCTGGAGGCGGAGAACAAACAGTTGAATGCGAAGGCTGAGAGTCAGGGGCGAGAACTGGAACTGGTGCGTCAGCAGATGGACGAGGAACTGAAGCGTCACGAGGAGCGCTTCAAGAACATGGCCCAGCAACTGTTGGAGACCAGTGCCTCGAAGCTGAAGGAGTCGAACACCGAGACGATGACGGGTATCACCCAGCCGCTGAAAGACGCCGTCGAGAAGATGCAGAAGGCCATCCACGAGAATCAGGAGAAGTCGGCAGGCTATTCTGCCAGTTTCGCCGAGCAGATGAAGATGATGATGCAGCAGACACAGCAGCTGGGTGAGAAGACGGAGAGTCTGACCAACGTGCTGCGTCGCGACAATAAGGTCTCAGGCAATATGGGCGAGATCATTCTCGGCGACCTGTTGGCGAGTCAGGGTCTGACAGAGGGTATCCATTACGAGGTACAGGCACGGCTGCGCGACGAACTGGGTCGTCCGCTGAAGCACGACGAGACGGGTAAGGAGATGCAGCCCGACGTGATCCTGCACTATCCGCAGGGACAGGATGCCATCGTCGACTCTAAGGTGTCGCTGGTGGCGTATGAGAAATATGTCAATGCCGAGTCGCCCGAGGACAAGGAACGTTATCTGCAGGAGCATATCAAGAGTGTGCGTCAGCATGTGAACGAACTGGCGCGTAAGGACTATTCGAAGTATATCAAGAACGGTCGTGATGCCGTGGACTTCGTGATTATGTTCGTGCCCTTCGAGTCGTCGTTGCAGCTGGCACTCGCTAATGACCCCACACTGTGGCGCGAGGCCTTCGAGAAGAAGGTGTTCGTCACGGGTGAACAGAATCTGCTGGGTATCCTCCACATGATCCATATCGCCTGGGTGCAGAACCAGCAAGCGGAGAACCAGGAGAAGGTCTTCGGACTGGCGGAGCAGTTGCTCGACCGTCTGGGCGATTTTGTGCAGCGCTATAACGACCTGGGTGCAAAACTCGACGCTGTGAACAAGGCATACGACAATGCCAATAACAAACTGATCACTGGTCGGCAGAGTGTGGCGCAGAAGGGGCGTGAGCTCATCGACCTCGGGGCCAAAGAGAACGCCAACCGTAAGATTCCGATGCCGGAAGTGGGGATAGAGTGAAAAGTGAATAGTGAAAAGTGAATAGTGAATAGTGAAAAGTGATGAAGGTTTGGGTGAGTGAGGATATTTGGACGTTTGACCTCGAGGCGGCGTTGAAGGAGATTTCGCCACAGCGACGGGAGCAGGCGCTGAAGTTCAAATTTGAACAGGGCCAGCGGCTCTGTGTGCTGGCGTATCGGTTGCTGAAGCAGGGTCTGCGCGAGGCATACGGCATCACAGAGAATCCCATCTTCGAGTACAATGAACACGGCAAGCCCTTTATCGAGGGTCATCCGGAGATTCACTTTAACCTGAGTCATTGTAAGGAGGCGGTCGCCTGTGTCATTAGCGATCAGCCCGTGGGTGTCGACGTTGAGAGCATCCGGGAATATAGGGAGTCGCTGGTGCACTATACGATGAATGACGAGGAGATCCGTGAGATAGAATCGGCAGCGGATCCTGCCTCGGTCTTTATCCGTCTCTGGACGATGAAGGAGGCCACGCTGAAACTCATCGGCACAGGCATCAGCAATGATATCAAGACGGTCATCGATACCTCCAGATACAAATATACCACTGTCGATCGACAGCGGTATATCTATACGGTTTGTGAAGAACTTATTTGATTAAGTTGCCGAGGATGTCGCGGGTGAGCTCACGCGTGATGGTGCGTGTGGCGGCGCTGGTGGCATTCTTCACCACCTTTTCCTTGGCCGACGTCTTTGACTTCGTCTTCTTACCTGACACCTTGTCGCTGACCCATGAGCCGAGGATGGCAGCGAGGGTAGAGGTGAGGGCTGTCATCACAGCCTTGGCCACCTTGCTCATCATACCTGGCTTTTTCTTCTCGGCCTTGGGTTCCTTGCCAGGCTTGGGAACTTCGAGGTTGGCTTCCTCTTTCTCCTTCTCGGCAAGTTGACGCTCAGCCTCGGCCATCAGCACCTCGAAGGCACTCTCACGGTCGACGGGCGTATCGTATTTTCCGTAGATACGACTCTGTTTGATCAGGTCGAGACGCTGGCCCTCAGTGATGGCGCCGATTTGCGACAAGGGGAAGAGAATCTTGGCGCGCTCCACAATGCTGGGGGCACCCTTCTCGTCGAGGAAGCTCACGAGAGCCTCACCCGTCTCCAGATTCATGATGGCCTCGTCGGTCTTGAACTCGGGATTAGCACGGAAGGTGTCGGCAGCGGTCTTCACGGCCTTCTGGTCCTTCGGTGTATAGGCACGGAGCGCGTGCTGCACACGGTTACCCAACTGGCCGAGGATATTCTCTGGGATGTCCGTCGGACTCTGGGTGATGAAGTAGATACCCACACCCTTAGAACGGATCAGACGGATCACCTGCTCGATCTTGTCGAGCAAGGCTTTCGAGGTGTCTGTGAAGAGCATGTGGGCCTCGTCGAAGAAGAAGACCAGCTTGGGTTGAGGCAGGTCGCCCACCTCAGGGAGGGTAGAGTAGAGCTCACTCATCAACCACAATAGGAAGGTAGAGTAGAGCTTGGGCTGCAGCATCAGCTTGTCGGCTGCGAGGACGTTCATCACACCCTTGCCGCCCTCACACTGCATGAGGTCGTAGATGTCGAAGGAGGGCTCGCCGAAGAACTTGTCGGCTCCCTGAGCCTCCAACTGCAAGAGGGCACGCTGGATGGCACCGATGGTGGCCGTGGTGATATTGCCGTACTGGGTGGTATACTGCTTGGCATTCTTGGCCACCCAATCCAGCATCGAACGCAGATCCTTGAGGTCGATGAGCAGCAGTCCGCGCTCGTCGGCGATGCGGAACACGATGTTCAGAACACCGTCCTGCGTCTCGTTCAGCCCCATCAGTCGCGACAACAGCTGCGGTCCCATCTGTGAGATGGTGGCGCGCATGGGATGACCCTGTTCGCCGTAGACGTCAAAGAGACGTACAGGACAAGCCTGGAACTCAGGATTCTCGATACCGAACTCTGGCAGACGCTTCTCGATGAAGCCACTCATCTTACCCACCTGCGAGATACCTGAGAGGTCGCCCTTCATGTCGGCCATGAAACAAGGTACACCAGCCTGGCAGAACGATTCTGCGATGACCTGCAGGGTGACGGTCTTACCTGTACCAGTAGCACCTGCGATAAGACCATGACGATTGGCCATCTTGGGATTGATGCTGAGTGCTCCGTTGGAGCAGTGGGCAATGTAGAGCCCTCTTTCCTGATCTAACATATCTCTTATCTCTTACCTCTTACACATTAATCTTCTCCAAACACTTTGGCGATGGTTGCCAGACAGATGTCACTGCTGATAGGCTTAGAGAGAAAATCGTCGCAGCCGGCATCGAAAGCCGCCTGACGGTCGCTGTCGAAAGCATTGGCCGTAACGGCGATGATAGGCAACTCAGGACGAATTTCCTTGATCTTCTTCGTAGCCTCAAGACCGCCCATCACTGGCATCTTGATGTCCATCAGTACCAGGTCGTATTCGTTCTTCCCTACCAAATCTACAGCTTCCTGACCGTTCTTGGCACGCTCATATTGATAATGCTTCTTCAGAATATACGTCATCAGGATGAAGTTGCTGTCGTTGTCTTCTGCAATTAATATTTTCTTCATAACACTTCGGTTTTAATGGGATTGTGATTTGTTTGTTTCTTAATAATTCACAAAATTACATCTTTTCTTTGAAAAAGCAAAGTTTTCTCTTTTTTTTTAACTAATTTTGCATCAGAAATGATTTAAACTAATAACTTCTAAACTAAATGAAGATGAAATTAAGATTTCTTGCAGGTGCTTATGCACTGATGACTGGGCTCGCGTTGTCGGCTCAGACTCACGTGATTGAGGTGAACACGAAAAAGCTGGGTGCCCCTATTCAGCCCACGATGTATGGCCTCTTCTTCGAGGACATTAACTACGCTGCCGATGGCGGCTTATATGGCGAACTGATCAAGAACCGCTCGTTCGAGTTTCCTGACCGTCTGATGGGGTGGGAGGCCTTCGGCACCTTCGAGGTGAAGGCCGACGGTCCCTTCGAGCGTTGTCCCCATTATGTGGAACTGCGCTGGCCAGGTCATAAGGAGCGCCGCTCAGGACTCTCTAATAACGGTTTCTTCGGCATCGGCCTGCATCAGGGCGAGGACTACCGTTTCTCCGTATGGGCGAAGGCACCTCAGGGTACTGCCCGGATTAAAGTGCAGTTCATCGACCGTGCTACGATGGAGGAGAATCAGCAGTTTGCTGAAACGAAGCTGGAGATTACTGGCAACGAATGGAAACAGTATGAGTTGGTGATGAAGTCGCCGCGTACCATCGCAAAGGCTCAGCTGCGCATCTATCTCGACGGACAGAACACCGTCGATCTGGAGCATGTCTCGCTCTTCCCTGTCAACACCTTTAAGAATCGTAAGAACGGTATGCGTCGCGACCTGGCTCAGGCACTCGCCGATGAGCATCCCGGGCTGTTGCGGTTCCCTGGCGGCTGTATCGTAGAGGGTGTCGACCTCGCTACACGTTACCAGTGGAAGAACACCATTGGTCCTGTTGAGAACCGTCCGCTGAACGAGAACCGTTGGGAATACACCTTCCCCCATCGTTTCTATCCCGACTATTTCCAGAGCTATGGTCTGGGCTTCTTCGAGTTCTTCCAACTCGCAGAGGATATCGGTGCTGAGCCGTTGCCAGTGCTCAATGTCGGTATGGCCTGTCAGTTCCAGAACTGGAACGACGACACTGCCCATGTGCCTTACGACCAGTTGCAGCCTTACATCCAAGACTGTCTCGACCTCATTGAGTTCGCCAATGGCGCTGCCGATAGCGAGTGGGGTCGCAAACGTGCTGAGATGGGTCATCCAGAACCCTTCAACATGAAGTTCATCGGTGTGGGCAACGAGCAGTGGGACGATCTCTATTTCCGTCGACTGGAGCCCTTTGTGAAAGCCATCAAGGCCAAGTATCCGCAGATGCAGATCGTGGGTACCAGCGGTCCTGACTCTGAGGGTGAGATGTGGCAGAAGGGTTGGGCTGCGATGAAGCAGCAGAAGGCCGATCTCGTCGATGAACACTTCTATCGTAACGAGGACTGGTTCCTGGCTACCCCAGAGGGTAAGGAGAAATATGGTAACTGTGGTGCCATGCGTTATGACACCTACGACCGTAAGGGTCCCAAGGTCTTTGCAGGCGAATATGCCTGTCACGGGAAGAACAAACATAAGTGGAACCACTACGAGGCCGCTATCCTCGAGGCTGCTTTCATGACGGGTATGGAACGCAATGCCGATGTGGTCTATATGACGGCCTACGCCCCGCTCTTCGCCCATGTCGAAGGCTGGCAGTGGCGTCCTGACCTTATCTGGTTCGACAACCTCCGTATGTTCAAGTCGTGCAGCTACTATGTCCAGCAGATGTATGCGGCTAACAAGGGAACCAACGTCCTCTCTACCACGATGGACAAGCGTCCGGTAGCAGGTGTCGAGGGACAGGACGGACTCTATGCCTCTTCCGTCTTCGATAAGGACAGTGGCTGTGTGATCATCAAGGTGGTCAATGTTTCCAAGACGGCTCAGCCCGTCTCTGTCATTCTTCAGGGTATGAAGGGCGAACGTAACGCTGAGACACTCACGCTTTCGCACAACGGCATGGATGATGAGAATACCCTTGATCAGCCTGAGCGTATCGCACCAAAGGCAGGTTCGCTGAAACTCGATGCCGGTAAGGGTTCTACGCTTCTTCTCGATGATATTCCACCGATGTCGTTCAGACTCTACAAGGTGAAGAAATAAAAGAAGTCGGGGTCGTACGTAGGTGTACGGCCCCTTTTTTTTGCTTTTTCTTAGAAAAAGCGGGAAAAAACTGCGTAATCTGTGGCTTTTTTTGTAATTTTGCAGCGGATTATGAGCATTTTGAACTTAGATACAGACCGCAGGCGCTTTTCGTTTGAGGTGTTGCCCCCTCTGAAGGGGACAGGGACGGCGAAGCTTTTTGCCGATATCGACAAACTGAAAGAGTTTGATCCTGCGTATATAAACATTACCACCCACCACTCAGAGTTCGTTTATAAGGAACTCGAGAACGGACAGTTTGAACGTCAGCGTATCCGTAGACGTCCAGGTACGGTGGCTGTGGCTGCGGCCATACAGCAGAAATACCATATCCCTGTGCAGCCCCATGTTATTTGCAGTGGAGCAACGGTGGATGACATCGAATACGAACTGCTGGATCTGCAGTTCCTGGGCATCAGCGATCTCTTGTTGCTGCGTGGGGACAAGGCCAAGGAGGACAGTCGTTTCGTGGCGACGCCAGGTGGACATGCCCATACGACGGACCTGATCCGTCAGGTGGCACGTTTCAACGAGGGTTTCTTCGCCGACGGTACGCCCATCAAGAACCCAGGAAAACCCTTCGACTATGGTGTGGCCTGCTATCCTGAGAAGCATGAGGAAGCCCCCAATCTGGAGCGCGATATGGAGTACCTGAAGCAGAAGCAGGAACTGGGTGCGCAGTATGCTGTGACACAGTTGTTCTTCGACAACCAGAAGTACTACGACTTTGTGACGAAGGCGCGTGAGATGGGTATCACCATTCCCATCATCCCTGGTATCAAACCTTTGGCAAAACTGACACAGTTGACGGTGGTGCCGAAGACATTCCATTGCGACATCCCAGAGCCGTTGGCGAAGGAAATCGTGAAGTGTAAGACGGATGAGGATGCCCGACAGCTGGGTATCGAGTGGACTACGGAACAGTGTCGCGACCTTTATGCACATGGCGTCAGCAACATTCATTTCTACACTGTCTCAGCAGTGGATTCTGTAGCCTCCGTCGTAAAACAACTGATTTGAGCGTAAAGACGACAATGATGATTATATTAACAACAACTTGGAAAAGATTTGTCGTAAAATATAAGGAGTTGTAGTAAAATGACTTGGAGTGAAGTGATAGGACAAGAGGAGGCCAAGGAGCGGCTGATGCAGATGGTGAACGAAAACCGTCTGCCGCATGCGCTGATGCTCTGTGGACCGCAAGGTGCCGGCAAGATGGCGCTGGCGATGGCCTTCGGATGTCATCTGCTCGATGATGGCAGGGCCTCGTCGAAAGCGATGCTCGACAAATTGGAGCATCCTGACCTGCACTTTACCTTCCCCACCATAAAATTGCCCTCGATGAACAGCGACCATAAACCTGTGAGCGATGATTTCGCCCGTGAGTGGCATGAGCTGGTGATGGAGGGACCTTACTTCACGATGGACCAGTGGATGCAGGCCATGGGTGGTGAGAACCAGCAGGCCATCATCACGGCTGGTGAAAGCGATGACCTGGTGCGTAAACTCAGCCTGAAATCGAGTCAGGGTGGCTATAAGGTCAGTATCGTCTGGTTGCCTGAGCGTATGAATATCGAGTGCGCCAACAAGTTGCTGAAACTCATTGAGGAGCCTCCGCAGCAGACGGTCTTCATCATGGTCTGTGAGGAGCCTGACAAGCTATTGGAGACCATTCGTAGCCGTGTGCAGCGTATCGATGTGAAGAAAATCAGCAACGAAGCGATAGAACAGGCACTCATAGTGCGTCGAGGAATAGAGACTGAGGCGGCACATCGCATCGCACGTCTGACTAACGGTAACTGGTTGAAGGCGCTGGAGGAACTGCAGGTGGGCTCAGAGAACGAACTTTTCCTGGATATGTTTGTTTCACTGATGCGACTGGCCTATCAGCGAAAGATCAAGGACCTGCGCAAATGGAGTGAGCAGATGGCAGCCATGGGACGTGAGAAACAGAAACGCTGGCTGGACTTCTTCCTCAGGATGATCCGTGAAAACTTCATGTATAACTTCGGACGTGAGGAATTGACCTATATGACGCAAAAGGAGGAAGCCTTTGCCAAGAACTTTGCCCGTTTTGTGAACGAGGCGAATATCCTGCCCATCAACGACCTGGCAAACAAGGCTATCCGCGATATCGGGCAGAATGCCAATGCGAAGATCGTGTTTTTCGACTTCGCCCTGCAAATGATTGTTTTATTGATACAAAAATAAAAGATGGAGAAAACGAAGGAATTACAGATACGTGTGGGATGCGACAGAGGACTGTGTCATCAGGCCGTAGGACGACAGGACAGACAGTTGAATACCTACGACTGGCTGGCTGATGTACCAGGTAATATCGAAGATACAGACCTTGTGGAGGTGCAGTTCAAACACACCCGCAAAGGCTATTACCACAACGTGAATAACCTGCCGCTGAAGAAAGGTGATATCGTAGCTGTCGAGGCCAGTCCTGGTCACGATATTGGTGTGGTCACCCTGACAGGTCGTCTGGTGAAACTACAGCTGAAGAAGGCCAATCTGAAATCGGCTGAGGATATCAAACGCATCTACCGCATCGCCCGTGAGACTGATATGCAGAAGTTCCGTGAGGCCAAGGCTCGCGAGCATAGTACGATGATTGAGAGTCGTATGATTGCCAAAGGTCTGGGACTGCAGATGAAGATCGGTGACGTAGAATATCAGGGCGATGGTAATAAAGCGATCTTCTATTATATCGCTGACGAGCGTGTGGACTTCCGACAGCTCATCAAGGATCTCGCTGCTGCTTTCCATGTACGTATCGAGATGAAACAGATAGGTGCGCGTCAGGAGGCAGGACGTATCGGAGGTACAGGACCTTGCGGACGTGAACTCTGCTGTGCCACCTGGATGAAGAACTTTGTCAGCGTGGGCACCAACGCTGCCCGTTTCCAGGATATCTCGCTGAATCCTCAGAAACTGGCTGGTATGTGCGCCAAGCTGAAGTGTTGTCTGAACTATGAGGTCGATGACTATGTGGAAGCTGGAAAACGACTGCCAGGCAAGGATATCGTGCTGCAGACACAGGATGCCGACTATTATCTCTTCAAGAGTGATATACTGGCAGGGTTGGTAACTTACTCGACAGACAAGAATATTGCAGCAAATGTGGAGACTATTTCGGCAGAGCGTGCGAAAGAGATTATTGAGTTGAACCGTAAGGGTGAGAAACCGCTCTCGTTGTTGGAAGACGCTCATCAGAAACCCGTCAAACAGCACGTGGATCTGGCTCAGGGCGACATCAGTCGTTTTGACAAAGCCAAGAAAAAGAAGAAGAAAAAGAAGAAGCCCTCAGAAGGTCATCCTGAACATGCAAAGGAATAGTAAGTTGTGGATGCTGGCACTACTGGTGGCGGTCGCGGCAAGTTTTGTGGCGTGCGACCGCAAAACCATTTATGTCCATTACGAACATACACCTATAACGGGATGGGACAAGAGCGATTATCTGAACTTCGACGTGCCTGCCATCAAGGAGGAAGGTGCCTATAAGGAAGATATCGGATTGCGTGTAGTGAACACCTATCCCTTTCAGGGACTTAGTCTTGTCATCAAACAGACCATCCTGCCCTCAGGCTATGTGCATAGCGATACTGTCAACTACAACCTGTTCGACCGCAGAGGAAATACCAAAGGGCCTGGCGTGAGTTTCTATCAGTTCCAGTTCCATTTCAATACCCTGCAGTTGCGTAAGGGCGACTCGCTGCATATCAGTGTGAAGCACAATATGAAACGGGAGATCATGCCTGGCATCACGGATGTAGGCATCAGAATTGATCGTTTAGCAAAGGATTAGGTACGTGCGAGGTTTCGGCTGGCATCGATCCTCAGGAAGATAAACAGCAGAATGGTGAAACCCCAGAGCGACGAGCCGCCGTAGCTGAAGAATGGTAGGGGGATGCCGATGACAGGTGTCAACCCCAGTACCATCCCCACATTGATAAACACATGGAAAAGGAAAATGCTTAAGACGGAGTAGCCGTATACGCGTCCAAAACGATAGGGCTGGCGTTCTGCCAGATGAATCAGCCGTAGAATGAGCGCCAGGAACAAAACCAGCACACTCGCAGAGCCAATGAATCCCTCCTCTTCACCTACCGTACAGAAGATGAAGTCTGTATCCTGTTCTGGAACGTACTTTAACTTCGTCTGAGTGCCATTCAGGAATCCCTTACCTTCGATGCCGCCAGAACCGATAGCAATCTGACTCTGGTGAACATTATAGCCTGCACCCTTCAGGTCTTCCTCCAAACCCAAGAGCACGTTGATACGTACACGTTGGTGGGGCTCCATGACGTGGTTCAGCACGTAATCTGCTGCATTGAAGAATACTACAGAACCTAAGGCGAAGAGGGTAATCCACATGTAGTTCCTGATGCGTGTACTCAAAGCTTGCCAAAGGAAATAGCCTATCATGATGGCTGTTATGACCAGTTGCACATAGACGACATCGAAAGGAATGACGTAGACAGCAAACAGCAGGGCGACGAGTGTGATGCCGATGGTAGAGATGAGAATGCGCCAGGCGTCGCGCTTGTCATGACAATAGGCGTAGACCATGCAGCCAGAGAAAATCTGGATAAGTAACAGCACGACAAACTTGCCGACAGACGTGGGTGTGGCAAAGAGAGGTGTCCCAGCAAAGCGGATGCCTACGACAAAATAGATGACCATCGCTACACCAGTGAACAACAGACTGCCTGGCATACCCTCACGGTAGAATACCAGGAAGAAAGCCAGATAGACCAGTGCGGACCCCGTTTCACGCTGCATGACGATGAAGAACATCGGCAACAGGATGATGGCTAATGAGAAAGCGAAATGCTTCCATTTATGGATGTCGTAGCCGTAGATGCTCATGAATTTTGCCAGCGCCAATGCTGTTGCAAACTTCGCAAATTCTGCCGGCTGCAGACGGAGTGGTCCCAGTACCAGCCAGGAACGTGACCCCTTGATGGTATGTGGATTGAAAATGGTACCAAACAGCAAAATCAGCATCACGCCGAAGATGACCCAGGCGAAGGTGTCATAGAAACGGTTGTCGAGCAATAACAAGACCAAACCCAGGATAAGTGACGTTCCTATCCATACGATCTGCATGCCTGAGCGTGAGTCAAGGCTGAGGATGTCGGTTTCGCCATACGTATAACTGGCACCACAGACACTCATCCATCCGAAACACAGCAGTGCCACGTAGATAAGAATCGTCCACCAGTCGATGGAGCGAAGTACACTGGGTTTTTTATCGGTCTGTAGAGCCATACGCAATATGTTTGTTTTGGAGGGACGAGGCCTTAGCCTCTGAGGCTGGCGAGAGCTTGCCGTTAATATACTGTTCCATAATCAGACCACCAATAGGTACACCATAGGTAGCACCCCAACCACCGTTCTCCACATAGACGGCAACGGCAATCTTCGGTTTGTCCATCGGCGCAAAACCCATGAATACAGAGTGGTCGTGACCACGGTTCTGAGCAGTACCTGTCTTACCGCAGGCCACGAAGTCGTAACGCGACAACTCGTGACAAGTACCACCAAGTGCAGATGAACGCATGCCTTGGACGATGTAGTTGTAGGCAGTTGGACTAGCCTTGGTGAAGTGACGGCGTGTGAAGGTGGTGTCGAGGGGTTCGCCCTGCACCTTACGTACCACGTGGGGGACGTAATAATAACCTCTGTTGGCGATGGTGGCACCAAGATTGGCAATCTGGAGAGGCGTGAGCAGCACCTCACCCTGTCCGATGGAGATAGAGATAACGGTCAGGCCATTCCACGAGCCCTTATAGGCTTTGTCGTAGAACTGTGCATTGGGGATCAGTCCTCGTTTTTCGCCAGGAAGGTCTACCCCCAGTTTGTAGCCGAATCCCATCGAAACCATATAGTCTCGCCAGGTGTTCATGGCGTTTTGAACACTACCGTATTTGGAGATGTTGGTGTTGATCATGTGATAGAGACCCCAGCAGAAGAAACCGTTACAGGAGGTGCTCAGCGCAGGTACCAGCGCCAGCGGTGCGGCATGACCGTGACAGCCTACGTGCAGACCCTTGAAGTTGAAACCATGAGCGCAGGGATAGGGTGTCGATGGGGTGATGATGCCTTCAGAGAGAAACGTCAGACCTTGGGAGGTCTTGAACGTAGAACCTGGAGGATAGAGACCCATGATGCTGCGGTTGAGCAAAGGCTTCCACACATTCTGGCTCAGTAGCTTATGGTTCTTGCTGCGCTCGCGACCTACCATCATCCTTGGGTCATAGGAGGGTGATGAGACCATACAGAGAATCTCACCCGTAGAGGGTTCGATGGCTACAATACTGCCAATCTTACCTTCCATCAGGCGCTCACCGAGGACCTGCAGGTCGTAGTCGATGCTCAGTGTGAGATTTTTGCCAGGAATGGGCTTGCGGTCGAGGGCACCATTCTGATAGCGTCCTTGGATACGTCCGTGGGCATCGCGCAACAGGATCTGGATGCCTTTCTCGCCACGTAGCTGTTTTTCGTAGGAACGTTCTACACCCAGTTTGCCGATATAGTCGCCTGGCTGGTAATAATCGTCTTCCTCGATGTCGGCTGGTGAGACTTCTGCCACGTCGCCCAATACATGAGCAGCCATATTGCACTGGTACTGACGGACACTACGCTTCTGGACGTAGAACCCAGGGAAACGGAACATCTTTTCCCGGAAGATGCTGAAGTCCTTGTCGCTGAGCTGGCTCATGAAGAGCTGCTGCGTAAAACGCGAATAACCAGGGTTCTTGTTACGGTCCTTCATCGTGTTCATCCTACGGTCGAACTCTTCTTTCGTGATGTTGAGCGCCTTGCAGAACTCCATCGTGTCCAAGCGGTTACGCGCTTCATTGATCACTACCATGATGTCGTAGGATGGCTGGTTGTATACCATCAACTTGCCATTACGATCGGTGATGACACCACGCGAGGGAAACTCTACCTTCTTGAGAAACGCGTTGGAGTCGGCACTCTTTTTATAGTCGTCGCTGGTGATCTGAAGGGTAAACAGACGAATGATATAGATGACAACAATCACTACTGCCACCCCACCAATCACAAAGCGTCTGTTTTCGAGATCGTAGTCCTTCACTTCTTACGAATACTTTCGATAGCCAGAATCAAAACCAGTGTCAAAACAGTACTACTGCCTGTGCATATCAGCCAGTAGATCCAGTTGTAGAAGGTGAAAGCCTCCAGCATAAAGAACAACAGGCAGAAGACAAACAGCAGAATAAAAGAAAGGAGTGTGTATTTTCCTGTACCCAACGTGGCAGCAGAACACTCGAGGTCGTCAGTTGAATCGCGAGGGACAAACAGTTCCAGAAGATAGGGCTGGATCAGTCCCACGAAGGTCAAGGCTCCTGAGGCCAGACCAGGCGTATTGGAGAATACATCAACAGCCAGACCCATGGCGAAGCACCAGAGCAGAATGGCCCATTTGGGTGTTCCTCTACGGAAGCTGATAGCAAAATAGACAAACAAGAACGGTGTGGCGACATCAAACAAGTGAATGTGGTTCAGAATGAGAATCTGAACTGCACACATAATGATGAAAAGCCCTAATCGTTTGAACAGATCTAATGACATGGCGTTCCTGTTTAATTACTTTTTGCTTTGATGGAGTCGCGGGCAGCTTCTAACAGCCGCGTACGTTCAATAGCACTCTTGTCACTGATAACGACGACATCACGAAGACAGCTGAAATCCGTGCTCAGACGCACTTGCAGCTTATATGAGAGACCATCGCTGGAATTGAAGACCTTCTCAATCTGTCCTACAAGGATACCTTGGGGAAAGATGGAGGAGTAACCACTGGTGACGACCCATTCGCCTTTCTTGAACTTAGCGTGACGGGGGATATCCTCGATATAGGCTGTCATAGGGTCACCGCCTGTCCAGTGGAGATAGCCGAAGTAGTTACGGTTCCTGATGGCACAGCTGATGCGTGAGGAACTCGAATTCAGGGCGGGAATCACCACAGCATAATGATCGGAGACAAGATAGACGATACCTACGACACCATTTCCACAGGCTACGCCCATGTCGACTTCTACACCATCATCCTTACCTTTGTTGATGGTCATCAGGTTGTCGGGCTTATTGATGGTATTGGCAACGACTTTCGCTGGGATAAGTTTATACTGGCTGAGGAAACGCAGTTCGTTGCGTTCCTCAACAGTAGTATCGTTGGTGACATCTGTATACAGCCGGCGCAACTGGTCGACTTGCCGTTCCAGATAGAAGTTGCGAAGTGTGAGT
>JAEENF010000154.1 GCA_016283605.1 Prevotella sp. | reverse complement strand
TGATTTGGGTTTACCGCCTTTGATTTTCGAAAATCGCTATCTATCTCATTTTCAGAGAAATGCAGTCATTCTCGTCAAAACTGATAAAATCGGGTATAAGCAGGAGTTAGCGCCTCATCCCGACAATATGCTGGAGGCTTTTGCAAAGGAAGTGATTGAATTCAATCACTTCCTTTTTTTATTCAAAGAATCCGAAGCCACCAATGGCTGCGAGCATACGTTCAACATAGGGGTCACCTGCATAACCACGTGGGATTAGCAAGCCCTGCCGTTTCTTCAACGACTTTATATAGTGATCACCCTTCACTATTCACTATTCACTTTTCACTATTCACTATTATCTCTTCACTCCTTTTCAGCTCTTCAATCATATCATCGATCTTCCGGAGTTCACGGGGGATGCGGATACTCTGCGGGCAATGGGGCTCGCACTGCCCACACTGGATACAGTGGTCGGGCTGACGGTCACGCGGCACCACGCGATCCAGTGAAATCAGATACTGACGACGGTGCTTACGGTAGTCCTTGTCACCTGCGCCCATCGGCAACGAGCCCTCATTCTTACATTTGTTGTAGTGCACGAAGATGGCAGGGATATCCACACCGTAGGGACAAGGCATACAGTATTTGCAGTCGTTGCAGGGGATATTCTCTAAACCCACAATCTTCTCTGCAATTTCCACATCCAGGTAGCGTTGTTCTTTCTCTGTCAAAGGCTGCAACGGACAGAATGAGAGCAGATTATCCTTCAGATGTTCCATATAGGTCATTCCACTGAGCACAGTCAACACACCCTCGGGAGTGCCGGCATAACGGAAAGCCCAAGAGGCTACACTACGCTCTGGGGCATGACTCTTCAACTCGGTCATCAGATACTGTGGCAGGTTGGCCAGACGACCTCCCAACAACGGTTCCATGATAACGGCAGGAATACCCCGTTTATGCAGTTCGGCATAGAGATAGCTGGCATCGACATTGTTCTTGCTGATCTCGTTGGCATAGTCCCAGTCCAAATAGTTCAACTCAATCTGCACGAAGTCCCAGTGGTATTTCTCGTGGGTGGCGATGATCTCATCGAACACGTTCTGGTAACCATGGAAAGAGAAACCGAGGTTACGGATACGGCCGGCCTCACGCTCTTTCAGCAGATAGTCCATGATACCATTGTCGACGTAACGGCCGTTAAACTCGTCCATACCACCACCGACAGCATGCAACAGGTAGTAGTCGATATAGTCCACCTGCAACTCTTTCAACGAGTTCTGGTACATCTCCTTGGCCTTGTCAAAAGCCCAGTAGTCGCGGTTGAAGTTAGAGAGTTTCGTGGCCACGAAATACTCGCTACGCTTGTGACGACTCAAGGCGATGCCGGTACATTGCTCCGACTTACCCTGACAATACACCGGTGACGTGTCGAAGTAGTTCAGACCATGTTCAATGGCATAGTCCACCTGCTTGTTGATCATGTCCTGGTCGAACTCGTCATCATGATCCACCTTCGTTGGCAGACGCATCATACCGTAGCCCAACAACGATACCTTCTCCTTGGTCTTGGGGTTCTCGCGATAGGTCATCTTACCCACTGGCGGCTCTACCTGGTTTTTGTATTCCTCTGCCGCCTGATGACCTGCCTTATCGCCGCCCTTACAACCTGCCAAAGTCGCTGCCGCACCAACAGCACCTGCTCCAAAAATCTTCAGGAACGAACGTCTGGATATCTTATTGTTTTCTTTAGTAATCATAATTATTAATTCTTAATCCTTAATTAATAATTTAAATCTTCTTATGCACTTCGTGCCCCTCGACGTAAATCGCCGAGAAGGGTCGCGACGGACAGACATACTCACAGGCACCGCAACCGATACAGGCTGCTTCGTTGATAGCAGGAACCATAGGTGATTCCTCATCGTTCTCATCAAGCTGGACCATTTCGATAGCCCCGGCAGGACAGTGACGGGCACAGTTTCCACACTCTACCTCGTCAGTCAACACCACACAGTTCTTCTTGATCCATACAGCATGACCAATCTGTATCGATGACTTCTCGTCTTTGTCGATAGGTTTGATGGCACCCGCAGGACAGACTGAAGAACAACGCGTACACTCCGGACGACAATGCCCCCGTTCATACGACATCGTCGGCAACATCAGATGCATCAGGTCAGAAGACGGACGGAGCACGTCATTCGGACATTCCGACACACAGAGCTGACAACCGGTACAGTGCTGGGCAAAATGCTCAAAAGAGAGTGAGCCCGGAGGAGTCAACGGGGTCTGACGCTCCGGTGCCACCTTGTCCTCCAACTCTGCCAGTCCGCCGTCCATCAGTTTCTCCTTCTTCTGAGCCACCGCTGCGCCTGCCACCATCGCCGAGGCCAACAGGAACGAACGTTTGGAGGGGTCGAGTGGAGAGTTTGGAGTGGATTTGCCACTATACTTCAGTGCCCCGAACTTACACGCACTGATACAATTGCCACAGACCACACAACGGCTATAGTCGACGCTGTGCGTCTTATAATCAATACACGCGGCCTTACAGTTCTTCGAACACATTGAACAGTTCTTGCACTTCTCCTCATCGAAACGGATCTTCAGCCACGAGAAACGGGCAAAGAAGGATAGTACCGTACCCACCGGACAGATGGTGTTACAATAGGTTCGTCCACCGCGCCAGGCGAGAACAAACAGCACGACCAACGTCACTACTGCAATCCCGAACACCGGCAACGACTTCATCCAGACATCCACGGAATAGAAAGCATAACTGTCTGCACGCTCGGCAATGGCGGCCAATACATTATTGCCTAACATCCAGATCGGTTGGAAGATCATCGTAGCGATACGACCATAGCTGCTATAAGGCGCCAGCAATTGGAAGAAAGCTCCGACACCCGCCACCAGGGCGATGATAAACAACACCAGGACGGGATATCTCAGCCAACGTACCTCCTTGGAATAGCTGTACTTGTTTTTCTTCCTCCGGAACCGTGCGAGGACATCCTGAAAGATACCCAACGGACAGATCACCGAACAGTAGATACGTCCGAAGATAAGTGTCAACACCAAGAGCGCCACGATGACCGCCACATTCAGCGCCATCACAGCAGGTAGGAACTGTACCTTAGCAAGCCATCCCATCCAATGATGTAACGTCCCCGTGAAATCGAGGAACAGCAGGGTGATCAACACCATCACCACCGCCGCAAGAATTGTTCTGATTTTACGTAACATAGAATCTATATTTCACTTTTCACTATTCACTATCAATATGCTCGCCTCGTAGAGCAACCATATCGGCAACGCCACCACAAAGAGCGTAAAGGCATCTGTCGTCGGTGTGATAATTGCCGAGATGATCAGTATCGCCACCACTGCATGTTTCCGCCAGGTCTTCATCATCTGCGCATTAATCAGTCCCATCCGACTTAAGAGCCAACTGACAACAGGCAGTTCGAAGACGATACCCATCACGAGACTCATCATCAGCAGCGTGTCCATATACGACTGCAACGTCAGCATGTTCGCCACATCTTCACTCACCTGGTACGTTCCCAGAAACTTCACCGTCAACGGGAAGATCAGGAAGTAATTCAACAGCGTCCCCAACATAAACATCAGGTAGCCGCTCGACACCAGAGCCGTGGCGTATCTTCGTTCGTTGTCATAGAGCGCCGGCGAGATAAAGCGGAACAGCAAGTAGACGATATATGGCGAAGCCACCAGCACACCGGCATAGAAGGCCGTCTTCATGTGGATCATAAACTGCTCCGTCAGTCCCGTGTTCATCAGATGAATCGAGAACGGCTCCACACCCATCAGCCGGTAGGTGATGAAGTCGCTCGTCCGGGGGGCCAACACGACGGCAAACAGTTCGTCCTTCAGACAGAACGCCAC
>JAEENF010000153.1 GCA_016283605.1 Prevotella sp. | reverse complement strand
AACCACGGGGAGAGGTGGGTGAGTACTGACCCTTCGTCAGACCGTAGATACGGTTGTTGAGGAGGATCATATTGAGGTCGATATTACGACGGTTGGCGTGGATGAAGTGGTTACCACCGATAGCCAGTCCGTCACCATCGCCAGACACCTGCCAAACAGTGAGGTCGGGATTAGCTACCTTAGCTCCTGTAGCGATGGCAGCGGCACGACCATGGATGGTGTTCATGCCATAGGTAGCCATATAGTGGGGCAGACGGCTTGAACAGCCGATACCAGAGATGACTGCAACGTTCTCAGGGGCTACGCCAATCTCTGCCATAGCCTTATGGAGTGAAGCCAGAAAGAAGTGGTCACCACAACCAGGGCACCAACGGGGCTGGCCTTTCTTGAAATCTTGTGCTGTATAACTCATAATGCTTTACTTCTTTAAAATGTCCTCGAATGCGTTGACTAACTCTTCTACCACGAAGGGCTGTCCCTTCACCTGATTGAACTGGAAGGGAACGAAGTTATCTACCTTCATGCGCAGATAACCAGCGAGCTGACCCATATTCTGCTCAGCTACTACCACCTTCTTATATTTAGAAAGAACGGCAGCTGTGTTCTTAGGCAGCGGGTTCAGATACTTGAAGTGGGTCTGGGCAACCTTGTAACCCTTTCCACGCAGCTCGTCCATCGCTGAACGCAGATGGCCATAGGTAGAACCAAAGCCCACAATCAGCAAATCGGCATCAGCATCACCGTCGACCTCAAGGTCTGGCACTTGGATGTTGGCAATCTTTTGCTGGCGCAGACGTGTCATCAGGTCGTGGTTCTCAGGATTTGTGGAAATAGCACCTGTGTTGGAGTCTTTCTCCAGACCGCCAAGGATATGCGCAAAGCCCTCACGGCCAGGTACAGCCCAATAACGGGTGCCGTTCTCAGCACGCATATAAGGAGTCCATTTGCCTTTCAGTTCCTCAGGAACGTATGGGGGATTGATAGGATCGAGCTTGGCAATCTCTGGGAGTTTGAAGGCACCAGATCCATTAGCTACAAAAGCATCGGTAAGCAATACGACGGGCGTCATATGCTCGAGGGCGATCTTACAAGCCTGATAAGCTGCATCGAAACAGTCGGTAGGACTTGTAGCTGCCATGACGGGCATAGGACTTTCACCGTTACGTCCAAAGAGTGCCTGAAGCAGATCGGTCTGCTCCGACTTTGTGGGAAGACCTGTAGCAGGACCACCACGCTGTACATCGAGTACCACGAGGGGCAGCTCCATAATCACAGCGAGGTTCATAGCCTCACTCTTCAGACAGATACCAGGACCAGAGGTAGAGGTGACACCCAGTGCACCAGCGAACGAAGCACCGAGGGCAGAGGCACAACCGCTGATTTCATCCTCACACTGAACGGTAATTACGCCACACGACTTGTGCTTTGACAGTTCGTGGAGTACGTCGGTGGCGGGGGTGATAGGATAGGAACCCAGATAGAGTTTAAGGCCGGCCTTCTCAGCGGCGGCGATGAAACCATAGGCTGTGGCTTTGTTACCAGTGATATCCATATAGCGTCCAGGCTCCTTCTCCTTTGACTCCACACGATAGACGTTGACAGTGCTTGAGTGCGTGTTGTGTCCGTAATCATAACCAGCCTGAATCACCTTGATGTTAGCCTCAGCGATAGCGGGCTTCTTGGCGAACTTCTCCTTCAGGAAGTTTGCCACGAGGTTCAGGTCGCGGTCGAAGAGCCAGCAGACAAGACCGAGGGCGAACATGTTACGGCACTTCAACATGGCCTTATTGTCCATACCTGTATCGGCCAGACAGTCCTTTACCATTGTGGTGAGCGGGCACTGAATCACACGATCTGGGTCGATATTCATCTCTCCGAGGTAGTCCTCAGTTCTAAACTGTGCCTTCTCAAGATCCTTCGGACCAAAAGAGTCTGTGTCGATGATGATGGTGGCACCCGGCTTGGCGTAACGGTACTGCGTCTTCAGGGCGGCAGCGTTCATGGCTACCAGTACGTCGCATTTGTCACCAGGGGTGTAGACCTTGCCGGCTCCGATGTGAACCTGGAATCCCGATACGCCAGTGAGCGAACCTTGCGGGGCGCGAATGTCAGCGGGATAGTCGGGGAATGTTGAGATGCCATTACCAACGGTGGCACTAACCGTAGAGAAGATGTTACCGGCGAGCTGCATACCGTCGCCGGAATCACCTGAGAAGCGGACCACAACCTGATCCAGCTCCTTCACTTCTAATTTTTCAGCCATATTATTTACGTTTATTACTAACTTTCTCTAAAACGCGTGCAAAATTATGTATTTTTAATGAAACAACCAAAGGAATAAAGCAAAAAGTGAATAATCTACCACGAATTAGGCATATTTACGTATAAAAATACAGGATTCGAAATCTATAACTACGAATTAATAGGTGAACGACGAGCCGCCAAGGAACTCGCGGAGCAGCGAGGTGGGGGGTATCTGCGTCTCGGGAATAGGCTTGATGTAACGCAGAAACTTCAACAGTCGATAGGCCTCAGCATACTCCGGACAATTCTCAGGAACTTGGTCCAATAGAGGCTCTGCCTGTCGTTTGATGACAGCGAGTTCGAAGAGCATCGCCGAATTAAACATCGCGTCGGCATTCTCCTGATAGGGGAAGATCCACTTGTTCTCACCTGCCCTCACGCTGGGCCAGCGACGAATGGTCTCCTGAGCTGAGACGGCACGATACTTATGGTCGCGAACGATACGACGCAGCAGACGATTATCGGTTGTGGGGATGTAATTATGGTTATCCAGCAAGATGGTGGTCAACGCAGAGGCATAGACGCGGAAGATCTGCTCGTTGGGAATCTCCGAGGTCAGCTCTGGGTTCAGGGCATGGATTCCCTCAACAACCAGTATCTCCTTTTCACTCAGTCGCAGCCTCTTACCGCTCTTCTGACTGGTACCCGTAGGGAAGTCATAACGCGGTAATTCCACCTCTTCGCCTCGGAAGAGGGCCGAGAGCTGTTCGTTCAGTAGCGGCAGGTTCAGGGCATGCAGATTCTCGAAGTCGTAGTCGCCCTTCTCGTCACGCGGTGTCTTGTCGCG